>JBIKZP010000262.1:0-4322 GCA_044354655.1 Rhodoferax sp.
AGCAGCGTGGCCAACCCACTGGCGGCGCCCTCGGTGGTCAGCACCGCGCATGTGCGGGCCGAGTTGCTGGCCTTCGCGCCTGAAGGCGTGGCCGCTGGCCAGACCCTCTGGGCCGGCTTGCAACTCAAACACCAACCCGACTGGCACACCTACTGGAAGAACCCGGGCGACTCAGGCCTGCCCACCACGCTGGCCTGGACCTTGCCACCCGAGGTGAGCGCCGGTGACATTGACTGGCCCCTGCCGCACAAGATTGCCATTGGTACATTGGCCAATTACGGCTATGAGGGCACGGTGTTGCTGCCTGTGCCCTTGCGCATTTCGCCGGCGTTCAAGCCGTCAGCTACCGAGGCTTTGCTGCTCCGACTGAAGGCCAGCTGGCTGGTATGCCGCCAGGAATGCATCCCCGAAGAAGCAGAGTTTTCCTTGCGCCTGCCGGTGCGCGGCTCCACCGTCATGCAGGGTGCGGCGTTTGAGGCGGCGCGCTTGGCGCAGCCACGCCTCTTACCCGCCAGCGACAGCCAGGTTCAGGTGACGGACGGGGCCCTGCTGTGGCGCGTGTCTGGCCTGCCGGCGCAGGTGCGGGGCCAGACGCTGGCGCTGTTTGCGCAAGAGCCCGAGATCATTGAGACCGCTGCCCCCATGACGCAAAGCTGGGACGGTGCGGTCTGGACGGCACGGGTGCCGCTCTCGGCCCAGCGCAACAGCGCCCCCCAGTCGCTGTCCGTTCTGCTGGTGCGGGAGCCCGAAGGAGCCGCCAAAGGCGCAGACACCCGCAATGGGCGCGAAGGCTTTGTGGCCCAGGCTCAGGTCAGCGGCACGTGGCCGGTGTTGGCGGCGCGCGCCACCGAGCTTTCTCCGGCACTGAGCGCCGCGCTGCAAGCCAATGCGCAAGCGGCCCAGGCGCGCCTGAGCCCCAGCGTCGCTCCGGTCAGCCCGAGCTGGTGGCTGGCCCTGTTGGGCGCGCTCTTGGGCGGGCTGATCCTGAACCTGATGCCTTGCGTGTTTCCGGTGCTGGCGCTCAAAGTGCTGGGCTTTGCCCGCCACGGTGAAGACCGGCACGCGCACCGCCTGAACGGGCTGGCCTACAGCGCCGGCGTGGTGCTGTCGTTTGTGGCGCTGGGCGGGCTGATGCTGATGCTGCGCAGCGCTGGCGAGCAACTGGGCTGGGGCTTCCAGTTGCAGTCGCCGGCCGTGGTGGCGGCGCTGGCGCTGCTGTTCACCGTGCTGGCGCTCAACCTGGCAGGCCTGTTTGAATTTGGCACGCTGCTGCCCAGCCGGGTGGCCACGCTGGAGGCTCGGCATCCCGGTGTCAACGCGTTTTTGTCGGGGGTGCTGGCAGTGGCCATTGCCTCCCCCTGCACCGCGCCCTTCATGGGCGCCTCCCTGGGGCTGGCGCTGGGCCTGCCCGCTGCGCAGGCTTTGTTGATTTTTGCCTGCCTGGGCTTGGGCATGGCCTTGCCGTACCTGGCGGCCAGTTGGGTGCCCGCAGTGGCGCGCTGGCTGCCGCGCCCGGGGGCCTGGATGAATACCTTGCGCCAGGCCATGGCGTTTCCGATGCTCGCCACGGTGGTCTGGCTGGTGTGGGTGCTGGGTCAACAAAGCGGTGTGGATGGTGCAGCCGCCTTGCTGGCGCTGTTGCTGGGTGTAAGCCTGCTGATCTGGAGCCTGACACTTACCGGGCGCGCCCGGCGCACGATGGTGCTGCTGGCGATGGCCTTGCTGCTAGCCCTGCTCAGCGCGCTGGGGCCCTGGGTGCTGAAGCCGCTGGAGGAACCCGCCCTCAGCAACACCCCCTCCGCTGACAGTCGCTGGCAGCCCTGGAGCCCGGCCCGCCTGGACGTGCTGCGCGCGCAAGGTCGACCGGTGTTCGTGGACTTCACGGCGGCTTGGTGCGTGACCTGCCAATACAACAAGAAAACCACTCTGGCCAACCCCGCCTTGCTGGCCGATATGGCCACGCAAAACGTCGCCTTGCTGCGCGCCGACTGGACCCGGCGCGACCCCGCCATTACCGCCGCACTGGCCGCGCTGGGACGCAACGGCGTGCCGGTCTACGTGGTTTACAAGCCCGGACAAGCGCCTGTGGTGTTATCCGAAATTTTGAGCGTGGCTGAAGTCCGCGCCGCCCTGGCCTTGCCCTGATCGTGGCCCTGCGCCCTGACCCTGACACAACACCCCATGACTGAAAAAACCGCCATCGCTCACATACTTTCCACCTGCCGCACCGTGGCCGTTGTGGGCCTGAGCCCCAAGCCGCACCGGGCCAGTTTTGACGTGTCGCGCTACATGCAGGCCCAAGGCTGGCGCGTGGTGCCCATCAACCCGGTGGCAGCGGCCAGCGGCACGCGCATTCTGGGCGAAAAGGTCTATGCCACCCTCACCGAGGCGGCCCAGCACGAGACCCTCGATTTGGTCAACGTTTTCCGCAACGCCGAGGACGTACCACCGGTGGTGGACGAGGCCATTGCGCTGGGGGTGCCCGCCCTCTGGCTGCAGCTTGGCATTACCCACGAGGCCGCAGCAGCCAAAGCCCGCGCTGCAGGACTGCACGTGGTGCAGAACAAGTGTTTGAAAGTGGAGCATTCGCTGCACACTTGAGGCCGCGTGCCGGGTTTGCCGGCCAGATGCGAAAAGGCAAGCTGCGACAATGGGGCCATGACTGTACCTGCCCCATCCAGCGCCTTCGCGCCACTCCAGAACGACACCTTCATTCGCGCCTGCCTGCGACAGGCCACTGAGCACACGCCCGTGTGGTTGATGCGTCAGGCCGGGCGCTATTTGCCCGAATACCGCGCCACCCGGGCCCAGGCCGGCAGTTTCATGGGCCTGGCCACCAACACCGACTTTGCCACCGAGGTGACGCTGCAACCGCTAGAGCGCTTCCCGCTGGACGCGGCCATTTTGTTCAGCGACATTCTGACCGTGCCCGATGCCATGGGCCTGGGCCTGTCGTTTGCCTTGGGCGAAGGCCCCAAGTTTGCCCATCCGGTGCGCGACGAAGCCGCCGTCGCCCAACTGGCGGTACCCGACATGGACAAGCTGCGCTACGTGTTTGACGCCGTCACCTCCATCCGCAAGGCCCTCAACGGCCGGGTGCCCTTGATTGGCTTCTCAGGCAGCCCCTGGACGCTGGCCTGCTACATGGTGGAAGGCGCTGGCTCTGACGACTACCGCCTGGTCAAGACCATGCTCTACAGCCGCCCTGACCTGATGCACAAGATGCTGCAAATCAACGCCGACGCGGTCGCGCTGTACCTCAACGCCCAAATTGAAGCGGGCGCGCAAGCCGTGATGATTTTTGACAGTTGGGGCGGTGTGCTGGCCGATGGCGCGTTCCAGCAGTTCAGTCTGGCCTACACAGCGCGGGTGTTGGCGCAGGTGAAAAAAGAGCATCTGGGCGTGCAAATTCCACGCCTTGTGTTCACCAAGGGCGGTGGCCTGTGGCTGGAAGAAATGGGCAGTCTGGACTGTGAGGTGCTGGGGTTGGACTGGACCGTGAATCTGGCCCGGGCGCGCGCCCTGGTGGGCGAGCGCAAAGCCCTGCAAGGCAATATTGACCCCAACGTGCTGTTTGCCCCGCCCGCGCAGATTGAGACCGAAGTGGCGCGCGTACTCGACAGCTTTGGCACGCCGCACACCGGCCCGGGCACCGGCCCCACGCATATTTTCAACCTCGGTCACGGCATCAACCAGCACACGCCACCTGAGCATGTGGCAGCTTTGGTTCAGGCGGTGCACACCCATTCGCGCCAGCAACGCGCTGGTACGCGGTAATTTCAATTGCTTAGCACTTTTTTATCTTACAAACACATGTCGGTGGCTGACTTATGCACAAAATTTGTTGTGCACCGCGCCAAACCGGTGCCTTGCAACTATCCACTGCTATCAAACGAATAGCGATGCCAAGTTGTTGATTTATATAGCTATTTAAAGTGTGCTTGATTTATGAGCATTCCAGTGAAAGCCTTGATTTTCAAGGCTTGGAGGGCCGTCATGGCGAGATATCAACAAAGTTATCCACAGAATTTCTGGACACCCATCAAATTGCTTATAAATCAATGACTTAAGTGGTATTTCGCAAGTTCACATCAAGTCTTTGATTCAAACATCACCCCGACATGACGCACCAGATTTCAGTTCTGCTTCACACCCCGGCACACAGCCAGGTGGCCGGCGCGCTGACTTATTTGAGTGAGAAGACCCTCGCCCCGGGCACCTTGGTGCGCGTGCCCTGGGGCAAGCGTGAAGTGCTGGGGGTGGTGTGGGACGACGTGGCCGATGCCAGCCTGGACCCCAGCAAACTGCGCCCGATTGCGGGC
>JBIKZP010000263.1:0-4320 GCA_044354655.1 Rhodoferax sp.
ACGCCGACGGAATCTCTCCTGCAATCGGCTTGAACACTTGTCGCCCAATGCCGACACGCGGCACACTTTCGAACAGGGCTTTGGTGTAGGGGTGGCTGGGCGCGGCGTACAACTCAGCCGTAGGCGCGAGTTCGACCAGGCGCCCGAGGTACATGATGGCGACCCGGTCCGATACGTGGCGCACCACGCCAAGGTCGTGGCTGATGAAGATCGCGGTCAGGTTCAAATCGCGGCGCAGGTCCATGAACAGATTGAGAACCTGGGCCTGAATCGACACGTCGAGCGAGGCCACCGGTTCGTCAAGCACCAGCAGTTCGGGCTTCATAGCTAGCGCACGGGCGATCGCGATGCGCTGGCGCTGCCCGCCAGAGAACTGGTGCGGAAACCGTGCCTGGAAAGCACCGTCCAGACCGGCACGGTGCAGCATTTCTGAGACGTAAGCTGGCGCGTCTGCGGGGCTGACAATGCCATGCGCAATCGGACCTTCGCCCACGGTGTCGCCTACCCGCATGCGCGGGTTCAGGCTGGAGAACGGGTCCTGGTGCACCATCTGCACCCGGGTCGTCAGCTTGATGGTGCGTTTGCCCTGCTCCCGTGCCACTGGAGCGCCGTCAAACAGTACCGAGCCCTCGCTGGGCGTGTAGATGCCGGCCACGATACGACCCAAGGTCGACTTGCCACAGCCGGATTCACCCACCAGCCCCACAACCTCTGCGCCACGGACCTGTAGGCTGATATCGGTGACTGCGCGCACCGTGCTGGCCGTGCTGCCGGCGCCCAGAAGCGCGCCAATGCGCTCACCCAGGTTGGGTCTCGCGGTGAATCGTTTGGAGACCTGCCGGATGTCCAGGAGAGGTTTTAGCGTGCTGCTGGTGTGATCGGGTAGTGACATAAGACGGTACGACTGTCCTCGAATTGTTGGACCGGCGGAGGTGTGTTGCAGGCTGCTGCCGCCCGCGGACAGCGCGGCGCAAAACTGCAGCCGGTGGGCAGGTCGGCCAGCGAGGGTGCGGAACCCGGTACCTGGGGCAAGCGGCTACCGGGCACGTGTTCGGCAGGCACCGAAGCCAGCAGCCCGGCGGTATAGGGGTGGCGCGGCGCGGCGATCACCGCATCCGCCGGGCCGGTCTCGACAATGCGCCCGGCATACATCACGCAGATGTCGTCGGCCAGGCTGGACACCACAGCCAGGTCGTGCGTGACCCAGATGAAGGCGGTACCAGTGTCGGTGGCCAGACGCCGTACCTCGGCCAGGATCTGGCTCTGGATGGACACGTCCAGAGCGGTGGTGGGTTCGTCGGCGATGATGACAGCGGGTTGGTGCAGCAGGGCAATCGCAATCGCCACGCGCTGGCGCATGCCACCCGAGAGCTGGTGCGGGTAGGCGTCTAGCCGCTCCTCGGGGCTGGGAATGCCGACGGTGGCCAAGGCGTCGCGAGCGCGTTTGCGCGCTACATCGGTGGACACGGCTGCATGCGCCTTGATGGCGGCAACCATCTGCGTCGACACCTTGAGCACCGGATTGAGCGTCATCATCGGGTCTTGGAACACCATCGAGATGCGGGCCCCACGGATCTTGCGCAACGCGTCGCCGCGCAGCCGGGTGATGTCCACACCGTCTAGCAGCACTTCACCGCCGGCGATGCGCCCAGGCGGCTCGATCAGTCCCAGGATGGAATACCCAGTAACGCTTTTGCCCGAGCCCGATTCGCCAACCAAGCCCAGGATACGCCCGCGGCCGACCTCGAAACTCACGCCATCGACCGCACGAACGATACCGGCGCGTACCGCAAATTCGGTGCGCAGGTTGCGCACTTGCAGGACAGGCGTGCTCATCGGCTGCGCCTCGGGTTCAGAACGTAGCGCACCTGGTCGCCGACCAGGTTGATGGCCACCACGGTGAGCATCAGTGCGATACCGGGGTAGACCGAAATCCAGTAGCGGCCCGAGAGCATGAACTGGAAGCCATTGGAGATCAGTGAGCCCAGCGAGGGTTGTGCCAGTGGCAGGCCCAGCCCTAAGAAGGACAGGGTAGCTTCGAGCGCAATCGAATTGGCCACCTGCACCGTGGCTACCACCAGCAGGGGCGGCAGCGCGTTGGGCAGCAGGTGGCGGAACAACACATGCAGCGCAGGCAGCGGAGTGGCCAGCGCGGCCTCAATGTAGTCCTTGCCGCGTTCAGCGCTGGCCGCACCGTGTGCGGTACGCGCAAAGTAGGCGTACTGGGCCAGCGACAGGGCCGCCACCAGTTGCAACAGACCCTGCCCGAGCAGGGCCACCAGTACCAGCGCCAGCAGGATCGCCGGCAGCGACAACTGCAGGTCGATGATGCGCATCAGCAGCGCCTCGGTGCGCCCGCCATGGTAGGCCGCCAGCAGGCCCACGAAGCTGCCGAGCAGCAGCGCGCAGGTGCCTGCCATCACACCAACCAGCAGGCTGGTACGTAGACCGTACAGGATGGCAGAGAAAATATCGCGCCCGGCGGCGTCGGTGCCCAGCATGTGCACATAACCCGCTGGCCCGGTTTCCCCGGGCTCCAGTCGGGCGGCACCCAGGTCGAGTGTGGCCTGGTTGTAAGGGTCCTGCGGCGAGATGATGGGTGCGAACACGGCCATCAGCACCACCAACACGATGACAAACAAAGCCACCAGCGCCACCTTGCTTTGCCGGTAGTCGGCCCAGAATTCTGAAAGGCGCGACCAGCGTGCCTCGGGTGAAGTAACAGGGTTCATGACGCGGCCTTTACACGGATACGCGGATCAAGCTGCCCATACACCATATCCACCACGAAGTTGATCAGCACAAACAGGAAAACCACCAAAATCAGGTATGCCACCATGATGGGGCGGTCCAGCACTGTGATCGAGTCAATGATGAGCTTTCCCATACCCGGCCAATTGAAAACAGTTTCGGTTACCACCGCGAACGCCAGCGTCGAGCCGAATTCCAGGCCGAACACGGTGACGATGGGGATGGAGATGTTCTTGAGTACATGCAGGCCCACCACCTTCAACTCCGACAGGCCCTGTGCGCGGGCGAAGCGCACATAGTCGGCACTCATGACCTCGACCGTGCCGGCGCGCGCCAACCGGATCAGCAGCCCGAGCTTGAACAGCGCCAAATTGAAGGCCGGCAGGATCAGGTGGCTCCAACCCTCCAGCGAAGTGATCGACAGCTGTACGCCCAGCACATCGCTGACAGGCCCTCGACCGCCCGACGGCAGCCAGCCGAGCTCGATGGCAAAAGCCATGATCAGCAGCAGGCCGACCCAGAAGGTCGGCACACTGAAACCCAGCACCGACAGGCCCATGATGAATTTGGAAGAAATGGCGTCGGGCCGGTAACCGGCCCACAGGCCCAAAGGGATGCCGAAGCACGTGGCAATCAGCATCGCTGTCACCGCCAGCTCCAGGGTGGCCGGCAGGCGCGTGAAGATCAACCCGAGCACGGGCAGGCGGTAGATGAAGGACTCGCCCAGATCACCGCGCAGCAGGTTGCCCATGAAAATAAAGTACTGCTCAATCAGCGGGCGGTCAAAGCCGTAGCGCTTGATGAGCGCTGCGCGCAGCGCCTGATCCGAAGCCGGGTCGATCATCACGTCGATCGGATTGCCGATGGCGTAGACGCCCACGAACACGATCACCGACATGGCCGCCATGACGGCAAGCGCCTGGAGTAGTCGCTGAATGAAAAAACCGATCATGTTTGTGCACGTGTACGGAAAAATGAAACATAACAAACACACCCAGCCGGTCGGGATAACCCGCCAGCCAGGGTTTGGGGACGATCAGCGCTTGGGCTTGATCTCGTAGGCCAGCGTTTCCTGGTCCATGCGGGCCGGAACCGTCATCATGCCCTTCTTGGCGGCCCAGATAGTCTGCAGCTGCACGGTGGGGATCAGCGCGCGGTCGTTCATCGACAGCTCCGTGGCCTTCTCGAACAAGGCGCGGCGTTTCGGGTCATCCATGGTCTTGCTGCCGTCTTGCAGCAGTTTGTCGACTTCGGCATTCGAATAGCCCTGCTTGTTGAAGGCACCCAAGCCCAGCGCCGGGTCGGCGGTGTGCACGAGCGAGCCATAGGTGTAGCTGGCTTCACCGGTCAGGGTACCCCAACCACTCATCCACAGGCTGTATTCGCCCTTTTGCTGGGCTGGGAAGAACACCGTGCCGTTCAAGGCATTGGCATTGATCTTCAGGCCGGCACGGGCCCACATCTGAGACAGCGCCTCGCACACAGCTGAATCACCCGGCAGGCGGTTGTTGGTGCAGAAGAAATCAAGCTCAAAGCCCTTCGGATAACCCGCGTCGGCCAGCAACTTCT
>JBIKZP010000264.1:0-4306 GCA_044354655.1 Rhodoferax sp.
CTCGGCCTGGGGGCTGCGCTTGCGGTTTTCTTTACGGCTGAAACTGGGAAGGCCTTGTTTGCCTTTGGCCGTGATGCCTGGCGTGAGGTCAAGAAAGTGGTTTGGCCTGCCCGCAAAGAGGCGATTCAAATGACGGCCTATGTGTTCGTTTTTGTGCTTGTGATGGCATTGTTCCTCTGGTTGACGGACAAGACGCTGGAATGGTTGTTTTATGACCTGATCCTGGGCTGGAGTAAATAATGAACGATATGCTGGAAACCCCACCGACAGACACGCCAGAGGCGGTTCAGGTGCTGTCAACGCCGCCTACCAACCCTGATTTGCGTTGGTATGTCGTACATGCCTACTCAGGCATGGAAAAAGCTGTTGAACGCAACATCATTGAGCGCATCACGCGTGCAGGCATGCAGGAAAAGTTTGGCCGTATTTTGGTTCCCATGGAAGAAGTGGTTGAAATCAAGAATGGCCAGAAAAAAACGACAGAGCGCAAGTTTTTTCCCGGCTATGTCCTGGTTGAAATGGTCATGGACGATGACACCTGGCACTTGGTGAAGCACACCAACAAGGTGACCGGATTTGTTGGTGGTGCCAAAAATAGGCCCGCTCCGATTTCTGAAGCTGAAGTGATGAAAATCGTCAATCAGATGAAAGAAGGCACCGACAAGCCGCGCCACAAGGTTGAGTTTGTTGTGGGCGAGTTTGTTCGCGTCAAGGATGGACCCTTCACCGATTTCAATGGGTCTGTGGAAGACGTCAATTACGACAAGAGCAAGGTCCGCGTGTCGGTCACTATTTTTGGACGTTCCACGCCGGTTGAGCTTGAGTTCTCTCAGATCGAGAAAACCTGATTTTTTGATTTCGCACTTTCCGACTCGGTGCGAATGTTTGTTTGAGTCGTAAACCCCGGGGAGCCAGGGCCTGCCTTTTAAAAGGTGGAGTCAAGGCGCTATTACCCGCAAGGAGAAAAGCATGGCGAAAAAAATCGTCGGTTTTGTAAAGCTGCAAGTTCCAGCTGGCAAGGCCAACCCATCACCACCCATTGGCCCAGCACTGGGTCAGCGCGGCCTGAACATCATGGAGTTCTGCAAAGCATTTAATGCGCAGACCCAAGGTATTGAGCCAGGTCTGCCATTGCCTGTGGTGATCACAGCATTTGCTGACAAGAGCTTCACTTTTGTGATCAAGTCGCCCCCGTCGTCCATCCTGATCAAGAAAGCGGTCAAGATCGACAAGGGATCAGCCCGTCCTCAGGCTGACAAGGTTGGCAAGATCACGCGCGCACAGCTCGAAGAAATCGCCAAGACCAAGATGAAAGACTTGACCGCCGCCGACATGGATGCCGCAGTGCGCACCATCGCCGGTTCTGCCCGCTCGATGGGCGTGATTGTGGAGGGTGTGTAAATGGCTCATCTGACTAAAAAACAAAAAGCCTTTGTCGGCAAAGTGGACAGCAACAAGCTCTACCCCTTGGCTGATGCATTGGGTCTGGTCAAAGACTGCGCCAACGCCAAGTTCGATGAATCAATCGATGTGGCTGTGCAACTGGGCATTGATGCCAAGAAGTCTGACCAGGTGGTGCGTGGCGCCGTGGTGCTGCCAAACGGCACCGGCAAGACCAAACGTGTGGCGGTGTTCGCTCAAGGTGCCAAGGCTGACGAAGCCAAGGCAGCAGGTGCTGACATTGTGGGCATGGATGATCTGGCTGCCATGATCAAGGCTGGCGATATGCCTTTTGACATTGTGATTGCGGCCCCGGACGCTATGCGTATTGTGGGTACCTTGGGCCAGATCCTCGGACCACGCGGCTTGATGCCTAACCCCAAGGTGGGCACTGTGACGCCTGACGTCGCTACGGCTGTGAAAAACGCCAAGGCAGGTCAAGTTCAGTTCCGTGTCGACAAGGCCGGTATTGTTCACTCCACCATTGGTCGTCGCTCGTTTGAGAACGACAAGCTGCAAGGTAACTTGGCTGCTTTGGTGGATGCTTTGACCAAAGCCAAACCCGCTTCGAGCAAAGGTGTTTACCTGCGCAAAGTGGCAGTTTCGTCAACGATGGGTGTGGGTGTCCGCGTGGACCTGCAAACCATCGCAGCGTAATTGCAAAAATTTAGGGCCTTTGAAAAGAGGCCCTGATGTGGTGGGCTGGACCGGTTGAAAAATTTGTCCAGGTCATCCAAGACCGTTGGCGTGCAAGCATCCATTCGTGGACGCAAACACTTAATCGTGAAAGCCAACGCAGATGGCGATCCCGCTGCAGATGGAATCAGTTCCTGAACAGTTGGTCGCTGCAATGTGGCGTGCTGAAGGACCCTTTGTCCAACGGCACATTTTGAAGGAGTAGACCTTGAGTCTTAATCGCAGTGAGAAAGAAGCGGTCATCAGTGATGTGACTGGCCTCGCCGCAAAAGCTCAAACGCTCGTGATAGCGGAATACCGTGGTATCACGGTCGCTGACATGACCAAATTGCGCGCTACCGCTCGCAGCAATGGTGTGACGCTGAGTGTGTTGAAAAACACATTGGCTCGCCGTGCTGTGACAGGTACCGCCTTTGAAGTCGTGTCCGACCAGATGACCGGTCCGCTGATCTATAGCTTCTCTGAAGATGCAGTGGCTGCCGCGCGAGTGGTGGCTGACTTTGCGAAAACCAACGACAAGTTGGTCATTCGTGCAGGTGCATACGGCGGAAAAGCATTGGACGTGAACGGCGTTAAACAACTCGCAAGCATTCCTTCCAAAGAAGTGTTGCTGGCACAGTTGCTGGGCTTGATGCAATCCCCGATTTCGCGTACAGCCCGTGTGCTGGCCGCCATCGCGGAGAAAAAAGGCGCCGGTGCAGAAGAAGTACCCGCCGAGGCAGTTGCGGCTTAAGCCCGCAGCATGTTGTAACCAATATTGTTAGGAAATAAAAATGGCATTTGATAAAGACGCATTTTTGACCGCGCTCGACAGCATGACGGTCATGGAACTCAACGACCTGGTGAAAGCCATCGAAGAGAAATTTGGCGTAAGCGCCGCTGCTATGTCGGCTCCCGCAGGCGGCGGCGCTGCAGCTGCTGTGGCCGAAGAGAAAACTGAATTCAACGTCGTGCTGTTAGAAGCCGGCGCGAACAAAGTTTCCGTCATCAAGGCTGTGCGTGAAATCACAGGTCTGGGCCTCAAAGAAGCCAAGGACCTGGTTGACGGCGCACCTAAAAACGTCAAAGAAGCCGTTTCTAAGGCTGATGCTGATGCTGCCTTGAAGAAGCTGGTTGAAGCTGGTGCCAAGGCCGAACTCAAGTAATTGACTTCGTGCAAAGGGCTGGGTGCTCAAATCGAGCTCCCAGCCTTTGCTGCTTGAAAGAGCGCACTGAAAAGCAGATGTCGTATCTGCTTTTCAGTGACTTCTGACCCGACTGCAGAAGACGCCTTGGTACGGGTTGCACGCAATGTGCAATCGTCCGCCAATGATTGGTAGTGGCCAATCACCAAGAAAAGTTGAGAGTGATGCTCAACACGACAGTCGCCTAGGACCCCCAGGATTCCTTAGTCTTTGCCCGGAGATCTCATGGCTTACACATATACCGAACGCAAGCGCATTCGCAAAAATTTTGGCAATCGCGACAGCGTGCTCGAAATACCTTATCTGCTGCAAATGCAAAAAGATGCGTACACCGCATTTTTGCAAGCGGATGTCGCCCCTAAAAAGCGCACCGTCGAGGGTTTGCAAGCTGCTTTTACAGCGGCCTTCCCCATCGTGTCGCACAACGGTTTTGTTGAGATGAAATATCTCGAATACAACCTGGCCAAACCGGCTTTTGACGTGCGCGAATGTCAGACCCGTGGTTTGACTTTTGCCTCGGCCGTGCGCGCCAAAGTGCAATTGATCATTTATGACCGCGAGTCTTCGACCTCGCAAAACAAGGTGGTCAAAGAGGTCAAAGAGCAAGAAGTCTATATGGGCGAAGTGCCCTTGATGACTGGCAAAGGCTCCTTCATCATCAACGGGACAGAGCGCGTGATCGTGTCTCAGTTGCACCGTTCGCCGGGTGTGTTTTTTGAGCACGACAAGGGCAAGACCCACAGCTCGGGCAAGTTGCTGTTTTCGGCGCGCATCATTCCCTACCGCGGTTCATGGCTCGACTTCGAGTTCGACCCGAAGGATATTTTGTACTTCCGTGTTGACCGTCGCCGCAAGATGCCTGTCACGATTCTGCTTAAGGCCATTGGCCTGAATCATGAGTCGATCCTGGCGAACTTCTTCGTCAACGACAACTTCCGCCTGATGGACAGCGGCGCACAAATGGAATTTGTGGCCGAGCGTCTGCG
>JBIKZP010000265.1:0-4298 GCA_044354655.1 Rhodoferax sp.
TTGAACCAGGTTGCGTTGCGTGGCGGGATGGGACCACATTTCTCGGTTCATGGCCGGTGCAATCAAAAGCGGCACTTTTTCCAGGGGGCGGGCCAGGCACATCAGGCTGAGTAAATCATCGGCTCGACCATGCAGCAACTTAGCCATGAAATCAGCACTGCACGGCGCGATCAATATAGCGTCGGCTTCGCGGCTCAAATTGATGTGCGGCATGTTGTTGGGCTCGCGAGCATCCCATTGCGAGTCATACACGGTCCGGTTACTCAAGGCCTGCAAGGTCACCGCCGTAATGAATTGCTCGGCTGCGGCCGTCATGACCACCTGCACCGTGGCACCCGCCTTGATCAGGGCGCGACACAACTCCGCCGCCTTGTAACAGGCAATACCACCGGTCAGGCCCAAAACTATGTGTTTTCCAGCAAGTTCGTTCATGGCTCGCAATGTATCAGACCAGAAGCTGCTTTTTGCCCGCCTATAATCTCGCTTTACCACCTCCCCGAGCTTTAAGCTCCCTCTGACATGACCAAATTTGTCTTCGTCACCGGCGGTGTGGTGTCTTCCCTTGGCAAGGGAATCGCCTCAGCCTCCTTAGCTGCGATTCTTGAATCGCGAGGCCTAAAAGTCACTCTCATCAAGCTGGACCCCTACTTGAATGTGGACCCAGGCACGATGTCCCCCTTCCAGCATGGAGAAGTCTTCGTCACCGACGATGGCGCAGAGACCGACCTGGACCTGGGGCATTACGAGCGTTTTGTGGAAACCCGCATGCGCAAGGCCAACAATTTCACCACCGGTCAAATTTACAAAAGCGTGCTTGAAAAAGAACGCCGTGGCGACTACCTTGGCAAAACCGTGCAGGTTATCCCGCACGTAACCAATGAAATCCAGGACTTTATCCGCCGCGGTGCCCGTATGGACACCCCGGACGCGGTCGATGTGGCTATTGTTGAAATCGGCGGAACCGTGGGTGACATCGAATCCCTGCCCTTCCTGGAGGCGGTGCGCCAGATGAGCCTCAAGCTCGGCCCCAACAACAGCGCCTTTGTGCACCTGAGCTATGTGCCCTGGATCGCTGCCGCTGGCGAACTCAAAACCAAGCCCACCCAACACACGGCCAAGCAATTGCGCGAAATCGGCATCCAGGCCGATGCCCTGTTGTGCCGGGCCGACCGCCCTATTCCAGAAGAAGAACGGCAAAAAATCTCCTTGTTCTCCAACGTACCGGACTGGGCCGTCATCTCCATGTGGGACGTGGACATCATCTACAAAGTACCGCGCATGCTCCACGAGCAAGGCTTGGACGGCCTGATTTGTGACAAGCTGCGCCTGAACACGCCGCCGGCCAATTTAAAGCGCTGGGATGACCTGGTCTATGAAACCGCTCACCCCACGGGTGAAGTCACAGTCGCCATGGTCGGCAAGTATGTCGAGTTAAGCGACAGCTACAAGTCTGTGAACGAAGCGCTGCGCCACGCCGGCATGAAGAACCATGTGCGGGTCAAGATCGAGTACATCGACTCGGAAACCATCACGCCTGAGAACGTCACTCAATTGGCCAAGTTTGACGCCGTACTGGTACCGGGCGGCTTTGGCAAGCGCGGCATTGAAGGCAAGATCTGTGCAGCCCGCTTTGCCCGTGAAAACAAGCTGCCTTATCTGGGCATTTGCTTGGGCATGCAGGTGGCTACCATTGAATTTGCCCGCCACGTGGCCGGCTTGAAAGATGCCAACAGTACTGAGTTCGAACCCGAGAGTCCCAACCCCGTGATCGCCCTGATTACCGAGTGGAAAGACGAAGACGGCACCATCAAAACCCGCAATGCCAACTCTGATTTAGGCGGCACCATGCGCCTGGGCGCCCAGAGCTCAGACGTCGCCAAAAACACGCTGGCGCACCAGATCTACGGCGATGTAGTGACCGAGCGCCACCGTCACCGTTATGAGGCCAATGTCAACTTCCTCGACCAATTGCGCGCTGCCGGCCTGGTGATTTCTGCCCTGACCCAACGCGAACAATTGACTGAAATTATCGAGTTGCCACAAACGGTTCACCCCTGGTTCATTGGCGTGCAATTTCACCCCGAATTCAAGTCAACGCCGTGGGACGGCCACCCCCTGTTCAACGCCTTCATCAAGGCCGGACTGGACCACCACAATGAAGGCAAGACACTGAAAGCGGTAGCCTGATGAATTTGTGCGGCTTCAACGTTGGACTCGATCAGCGCTTCTTCTTGATCGCTGGGCCTTGTGTGATTGAGTCCGAGCAATTGCAAATGGATACAGCGGGCACGCTGAAGGAAATCACGGCCAGTTTGGGCATTCCCTTCATTTTCAAAAGCAGCTTTGACAAGGCCAACCGGTCCAGCGGCAGCACCTTTCGTGGCCCTGGTCTGGACAAGGGTTTGGAGATCCTGGCCAAGGTCAAGCGCGAACTGCAAGTACCCATCTTGACCGACGTGCACAGCGAAGACCAAATTGCGCGGGTCGCCTCGGTGGTGGACGTGCTGCAAACCCCGGCTTTCCTGTGCCGTCAAACTGACTTTATTCGGGCCGTGGCGCAATCCGGCAAACCCGTCAATATCAAAAAAGGGCAATTTCTGGCCCCTGGTGACATGAAAAACGTCATCGACAAAGCCCGTGCCGCTGCGCGCGAGATGGGCTTGGAAGAGGACAACTTCATGGCCTGCGAGCGCGGCGCCAGTTTTGGCTACAACAACCTCGTGTCTGACATGCGCAGCCTGGCCATCATGCGCGAAACGGGCGCCCCGGTCGTCTTTGACGCCACCCATTCGGTGCAGTTGCCAGGCGGCCAAGGCACCAGCAGCGGCGGACAGCGCGACATGGTGCCCGTGCTGGCCCGCGCAGCTGTGGCGGTGGGCGTGGCGGGTCTGTTCATGGAAACCCATCCCAACCCGGCGCAAGCCCTGAGCGACGGCCCCAATGCCGTGCCTCTCAAACACATGCGCGCCTTGCTGGAAACACTGGTGGCGCTTGATAGCGTCACCAAAAAAAACGGTTTTCTCGAAAACCACTTCAACGACTAAACCCGCCCTGCCATGCCCAGCGCCTACATCATCGTCAACGTCAAAGTCACTAATGCAGTCCAGTACGAAGCGTACAAAAAATGGTCCAGCGCGGCCATGCTGGCACACGGTGCTGAAGTTTGTGCCCGCGGTGGCAAGGTCGAGGTGCTGGAAGGTGACTGGACCCCAGATCGGGTGGTGATAGTGAAATTTCCTAGTTACGAAGCGGCCCTGGCCTTTGATGCCTCGGCTGAGTACGGAAAGGCCCGAGCCACCAGACAAGGCGCTGCCATCATGCGCATGGTCGTGGTCGAGGGCGTCTGATTTCCATCTGTTTTGTTTTTATATTTTTGTACCTAAGGGAAATTAATGAGTGCAATTGTTGATATCGTAGGCCGTGAAATTCTTGATTCACGCGGCAACCCCACCGTCGAATGCGACGTCTTGCTGGAATCCGGCACCATGGGCCGCGCAGCCGTGCCGTCTGGCGCCTCCACCGGTAGCCGTGAAGCCATAGAGCTGCGTGACGGTGACTCAAAACGCTACCTGGGTAAAGGCGTACTCAAAGCCGTAGAACACATCAACACTGAAATTTCTGAAGCCGTATTGGGCCTGGACGCCTCCGAGCAGGCCTTTCTTGACAAGACCCTGATTGACCTAGACGGCACCGAGAACAAAAGCCGCCTGGGCGCCAACGCCATGCTGGCGGTCTCCATGGCCGTAGCCCGCGCTGCGGCTGAAGAATCAGGCTTGCCCCTGTACCGCTACTTTGGCGGTATGGGCGCCACGCAAATGCCTGTGCCCATGATGAACGTGGTCAACGGCGGCGCCCACGCCAACAACAACCTCGACCTGCAAGAGCTGATGATCATCCCCGTGGGCGCACCAAGCTTTCGCGAAGCCGTGCGCTATGGCGCCGAGGTGTTCCACGCGCTGAAGAAAATTTTGCACGACAAGAACATGAGCGTGGCGGTGGGCGACGAAGGTGGCTTTGCCCCCAACGTGCCCGGCCACGAAGCCGCTATCCAGTTGATTCTGGAAGCCATCGACAAGGCCGGTTTTGTAGCCGGTGAACAAATTGCCTTGGGCCTGGACTGTGCGGCCAGTGAGTTCTACAAGGACGGCAAGTACCACCTCGAAGGCGAAGGCCTGGTCTTGAGCTCTGAAGAATGGACCGACATGCTGGCCAATTGGGTCGACAAATACCCCATCATCAGCATTGAAGACGGAATGGCCGAGACCGACTGGGACGGCTGGAAGACCCTGACCGACCGC
>JBIKZP010000266.1:0-4291 GCA_044354655.1 Rhodoferax sp.
AGCCGCCACGCTGGAAATCGGCCGAGTTGAGTTTGACCGCCACACAAAAATCGGCCGGCACCACAGCGCGCACCGCCTGGACCACCGCCAGCAGAAAACGCGCCCGGTTTTCCAGCGTGCCGCCCCAACGGTCGGTGCGCCGGTTGGCCAGGGGCGACAAAAATTGACTCAGCAAGTAACCATGGGCGGCATGTACTTGCACGCCGGTGAACCCAGCCTCGCAGGCCAGGCGCGCCGTGTCGGCAAAGCGGGCTATGGTGTGGGTTATGTCGGCCTCGGTCATGGCCTGTGGCTTGGCAATCAAATGGGAGTGCTTGCCCAGGTCCAGTGCCACCTCGGACGGCGCCCAACCCGGCTGGCCCATGGCCGCCATGACTTGGCGCCCAGGATGGTTGATCTGCATCCAAACCTGCGCACCGCCCGAGCGGGCCGCCTGCGCCCAGCGTTTGAACGGCGCCAGGTCACTGCCCTTTTGCAAGACCACGCCACCCGGGCCGGTCATGGCGCGCGGGTCCACCATCACGTTGCCGGTGAGGATCAAGCCCACACCGCCCTGCGCCCAGGTTTGGTACAGCTGGAACAGCCGCTGATCTGGCACCTGGCCAGGGCCGGCCATGTTTTCTTCCATGGCGGCTTTGGCCAAGCGGTTGGGCACGATCTGGCCGTTGGGCAGGGTCAGCGGGGAGAAAAGTGTGGGGCTTGGTGTTGCATTCATAAGGCCTGCATTCTCGATCAAATGAACACGCGCCTCTTGACCGGGCCAGATGCGCCACACCCGTGCGGCTTTATGGACGAGGCCTGAAGTTCTTAAAATAAGGCCATGAACGCCCCCAACACGCCTGCATTTTTCATCGCCACCACCGAGCCCGAGGGCCAGCAATTCGATGCCTGGACGCAGGAACCCCTGTTGATCTCAATGGAGCAAGGCGGAATCGACTGGCCCAGCGCCTGCCGCAATGGGACTTGCCGCACCTGCATCGGCCAACTGACGCGCGGCCAGGTGCGCTATGAGATCGACTGGCCGGGCCTCAGCGCCGAAGAGAAGGCTGAAGGCTACGTGCTGCCCTGCGTCGCGTATCCGTGCTCAGACCTGGCACTCAACGGCGGCGTTTGAGTACCTCAGGATTCCCGCTTGTCAGGCCGTGGGATTTTTTTGAAGCGGATTTTTCGGTCCAGCTCAATCGCATCTTTTTTGACCTGGCGCTCGGCGTCCAACTTTTGCCCGACAGCCAGCCACTGAGCAAATTCCTCCGGCGTCTCCAAGCTGATACGGCCCATGACGGCGGCACGAAAGTCGTAAATCACGATTTCTGCCGCCTTTTGCATATTCACGCGCTGGCCTGACTGCAAGGCACCGCGCTTGCGGCCAATCGCTTCAAGCACTTCTTCGTCGCGCAAGCCTGCCACGGGATCAAGCTTGTAACGCGCCTCCAGTTGGGCCGGGTAATGCTTGATGAGGTAGTCCAGCAGCTCCAGCGCCACCTCTTCTTCATTGAAGGCATTGCGGCCAATGGCGCCACTGGCGGCCAGGTTGTAGCCGCTCTTGGCCACAATAATGCGCGGCCAGAGCACGCCCGGCGTGTCGTAGAGGTAAAAGTCGTCCGCCAGGGAGATGCGCTGTTCAATCTTGGTGATACCGGCTTCGTCGCCGGTTTTGGTGGCGCGCTTGCCTGTGAGGGTGTTGATCAGCGTCGATTTGCCCACGTTGGGAATGCCACATATCAGCACCCGCATGGGTTTGACCATACCGCCGCGCTTGGGCGCCAGCTCAAAACAGGCGGTGGCCAAGGCCTTAGCCGGCGCGGTGACGCTGGCATCCAAAGCCAGCGCCCGCGTGCCGCTCTGGCTGTTGTAATGGGCCAGCCACAGCGCGGTGTAGGCAGGGTCGGCCAAGTCTTGTTTGTTCAACACTTTGAGCGCGGGCTTGCCTGCAGTCAGCTCAGCCAGCATGGGGTTGGCGCTGGAGCCGGGCAGACGGGCATCGAGCAGCTCAATCACCACATCAATATTTTTGATACGTTCTGTGATGGCTTGTTTGGTCAGATGCATATGACCCGGAAACCACTGGATAGCCATTTTTTCTCCTGGTGCCGCGCCCCAACGGGACGGCGCCTTTGTTCGATTCATGCGCCAATCAGCGCGGCCCGTAGTCTATTGCATCCGGCCAGGTGGGCGACCGGCCCTTAGCGCCCGCTTCTCTGGCACTTATTGCGCGGCAACGCCCAACTGGTGCAACTTGGCCTGCCATTTTTTGAAGCCCGCCTCATCGAGCTTGTCCACCGTTCCAACCAACGTTTCATGGATGGGCGACATGCCCACAAAGCCCAGCACGTTGCGCTCCAGCGACTTCACGCTGTGCGCCCGAAAGTACCAACGGTACAGCAAGGCCGGCATATCGCCCAGCCACAGCGGAAAGAAAAACACCAGGTGTGTGGCCCAAGCCATGTCTTGTTGCGCAGGCAGGACGCGCCCGATCTGGCTTGCGGCAGCGCAAATCGCACGGGTCAGGGCATGTTCAGTCTTTGACCGGACCGCGCAATACCTTGGTTTGCGCGCGCTGGCTTTTACTGGCCAGGCGCCTTTGCTTAGAGCCGTAGCTGGGTTTGGTCGGCCGGCGCGTCTTGGGCGCTTGCGCCACGCTGTTGACCAACTCATGCAGACGCAGCAAGGCGTCCAAACGGTTCATCTCCTGGGTGCGGTGCTGCTGGGCCTTGATCACCAGCACGCCGGCTTTGGTGATGCGACTGTCGTGCAAGGCCAGCAAGCGCTCTTTCACGTCTTCGGGCAGCGATGAGGCGGCAATGTCAAAGCGCAGATGAATGGCGCTGGACACCTTGTTGACGTTTTGCCCGCCTGCGCCCTGCGCCCGAATGGCGGTGAATTCAACCTCGCCCTCATCGACGATCAGAAGCGGGGGTCCGGCGGAATCAGTCATATCGCCAAGCCTAGAAAGAGCGGGCAAACTCAGGCCTGCAACTGGGCCAACCCGGCAATGGCCAGCGCATAGCCATTGACACCAAAGCCGCACATCACCGCCTTGGCCACAGGTGAAATATAAGAATGGTGACGAAACGCTTCACGGGCAAACACATTGGAGATATGCAGCTCAATGAGTGTGATGCCGGTGCCCTTGATCGCGTCATGTAACGCCACCGAGGTGTGGGTGTAGGCGCCAGCGTTCAGAATAACGCCGGCGAGCTTGCCTGCCGCGTGAAGACGCCCCGCCTCGTGCAGCCAGTCAACCAGCACGCCTTCGTGGTTGCTTTGCCGAAAATCCAGCGCAAAACCGTGGGTGGCGCAGGTCTTGGCACACAGGGCCTCCACGTCGGCCAGGGTTTGCGCGCCGTAAACGGTGGGCTCGCGGGTTCCCAGCAGGTTGAGGTTGGGGCCGTTCAGAATCAGGGCTGTCTTGTTCATATCTTTGTGCAGTCATTCCAAGTTATTGACGGTCTTCAGAACACCCAGCCGCCAAGGGTTGGGACTGATTATCAGGGAGCCTGCCGGGCTAAGGCCGCAAAAGCGCAAGTGTCACACCGCTGGCCCTCCCCAATGCCAACACATCTTTCACCCGAGAAGCGACCTATAGAATGGTTCACGCATCCCGCCCGCTCTGCACTGCCCCATGAAAAACAAATATTTTCTGCAACTGGTTGCCTTGTCCGCCCTGTGGGGGGCCTCCTTTTTGCTGACCCGCATCGCGGCGCCCGTACTGGGCCCCAACCTGATGGCGGCCTCACGCATGGGACTGGCCACGCTGGTGCTGGCCGCCATCATGCGGGTGCTCAAGCACCCCTGGCCCAAGGGCCACTGGCGCGAACTGTTTCTGCTGGGTTTGGTGGGCGTGGCAGGGCCACACGTTTTGTACGCCTGGTCATCGCTGCACTTGCCAGCCGGTTATGGAGCCCTGCTGTCGGTCACCTCGGTACTGTTCGGCGCCTTTGCCTCGGCCTGGATGAAAGAAGAAACCCTGACCCCCACCAAGCTCATGGGTTGCCTGCTCGGCTTTCTCGGCGCTGCGCTGGTGGTGCGGCTGGGCCCGGTTCATCCGTCCGATGCGCTCATCGCCTCTGCGCTGGTCTGCACGGCGGCGGCGGGACTATCGGGCGTTTCTACGCCTTTGCTGAAACGTGCCACGGTACGCATGGAGCCACTCACCCTGACCGCAGGCATGCATGCTGCTGCCTTGTTGATGATGCTGCCTGGCGCAATTTACGACCTGCCGCAGGCGCACTTCACGCTCACCGCCGTCCTGAGTGTGCTCGTGCTGGGCGTGGCCACCTCGGGCTTGGCC
>JBIKZP010000267.1:0-4290 GCA_044354655.1 Rhodoferax sp.
CGACCACTCAAGCTGCAGATTTCAACGGGGTCAGATCGCCCAAAATACCCGTCATACTTGGCCTCATGCGGTTGAATTTCCTATCCGTATTTTATAGCGCATAAACCAGACTCTACGGGGGCTAAGGCCCAAACACTCGTGAACACCTAGACCAGAAGCTCTGCTGCGGCCTGAACCTCAATTAAGAAGTTTTACTATGCTTTAAATTCACATTTATTCATACTAATGTATAGTTAGAGTATTTAAAGCAGGGGCAACCATTCCGGTTGGCCGCCACACAAGGAGTCTTCGCATGGCTAACGGCGCGTCCTGGTTCATGTATTTTCTGGGCATCGCCCACATCGTGTTTGGTTTGGTGCGGTTGGGCGCTCCGCTGGCGGATGCTGCGGCGGCTTTTGCCCAATCGCCCTTCTGGGCACCACTGCTTGTTGCCCCCGTGGTGATGGTTGTGGTTTACCAGTGGCTGCCGCTGTGAACACGTATTTTGTCGCTGCAGCCGCCATCGCTTTTGTGGTCGGGCTGGTGCACTCCGTGTTGGGTGAAAAGCTGATCTTTCAACGGTTGCGCATCAACGGGCACCTGGTGCCAACCAAGGGCGGCACTGTGTTGGGCGCGGGCCATGTCCGCATCCTGTGGGCCAGTTGGCACATCGTGACAGTTTTCGGCTGGTGCATGGGCACCGTGCTGCTGCAACTGGCCGGGCCATCCTCCCTGGACACCGGGAGTCGTACCGTCGTGCAGGCATTTGCGGTGTCGGCCCTGGCGGCCTGTGGCTTGGTGCTCGTCGGTACGCGGGCCAGGCACCCAGGCTGGATGGGCCTTCTGGCGATAGCCGTATGCCTATGGATCGGTGCTGCCCAGGCTTGGCCAAGCATGTCCTGAACCCATGACCACCGAACCCAACACACCCCTGGTCATCGCTGCGTGCCTCAGCGCCTTGGCCGCGCTACTGCACATCGGAATCGTGATCGGTGGCGCAACGTGGTACCGCTTTTTCGGCGCCGGTGAGCGTATGGCTTCGGCAGCTGCGGCGGGTCGCGTGTACCCCGCCATCGTCACATTGGGCATCGCCTCGGTTCTGGCGCTGTGGTCTGCCTATGCGTTGTCAGGAGCGGGCATCATCGAACCCCTGCCCTGGCTCAAACCGGCGCTCACCGCCATTACCGGCATCTACCTGGTGCGGGGCCTTGCGATTGTTCCGCTGCTCACCTTCGCCCGTTCCAAGTCAACACCTTTCCTGGTGTGGAGTTCACTGGTCTGCACCATATACGGTGCCGTCCATGTGCTGGGCCTCACCCAGGTTTGGCCGCACCTATAAGCGCGCCCGCCCGACCGACCACTAAACCACCATGCGCACCACCAAAGCCCAACAAGCCAAGAGCCACCGGTTAATCATCAAAACGGCCGTCGACCTGATGACACAACACGGGTTCGAAGGCACAACCATGAAGCAGATTGCGCGTGCGGCCGACATCGGGGACGCCACGATCTACAAATACTTTCCCACCAAGGAAAAGTTGATCACCGCCTACTTCGAACAAGCCATAGGCGATGCACTGACCCAGACAGACAAGACACCAGGGCTCAAGGACTTCTCACTGCACGAACGCATGCAGTTGTTGATAGACAGCCTATTGGAAATTCTGCTGGCCGACCGCGAGTTTGTGGCACTGGCCCGTGGACTGATAGAGCGTGCACCGATGTTGCTGCTGGGCGAGCAATTGCCGGGCAAGCCGCTGCTGAAAGTGGCCTTCATCCAGATGCTGGACCAAGCTGAAGCGAGCAAAGAAATAGTGCCCTGCGGCTTCAAACCCAGCCTGGCAGGGCTGCTGGCCGACTACGTCTATGGCGTCATGGCCTACTGGCTGCGGGATGAATCGGAACAATTTGCTAACACCACCCAAATGGTGGACCTGAGTCTGGGCGTGCTGGTGCTTGCGCTGAAGAGCGGCCTGGTGGACAAGCTGCTGGAGTTGGGTGGTTTCATGCTGCGCAGCCAGATGGCGCGCCTGATGCACGATGGCACGGGACTGCTGGATCTATTGCAACTGGCCCGCCGCGGCCTTGGAGGTACACGACCATGAAACCCCTACTCTGTGACATGCCCTCTGGCAGCCGCATTGCCCAGGCCTTGCCAAACAACGACTTCGCCGACTGTTACCAGTTCGACGATCTGTGGCCCCACTTGAATGCGATGGAAACCTATCTGAAGCTGGTTACCCGCACGCCGGGCTGGATGAACGCGCTCATGGCCATGCGCAACCAGGCCGTACGCCTGGTCGGGCTCAAACACCTGGGCAATCTGTCCACCGCGGTCAACGACAAACCTGCCAGCGACTACCAAGTGGGCGACCGCGTGGGCATCTTCAGCCTGAAACACCTGCAATCCGACGAGGTAACCGTGTTTGACGATGACAAGCATCTGCATGTGCAGTTGTCGCTGGTCAAGCATGTGGTGGATGGCAAGCCCATGGTCTCGCTGGGTACCGTGGTCCACACCCATAACCGGTTGGGGCGCTTCTACATGTCCATTGTGGGGCCGGTGCACAGTTTGATCGTGCCGCGTATGCTGACGCAAGTGGCCCATGCCTGACAGAAAAGACACCAAGTCCGAATTGCCCCGTACCGGGCGGTTGTCGCGTGGCGCCATTGCCGGTATGGCGGTGGCACGTGCCGGGCTGGCGCACCTGGGGCACAAGGCCCAGTCACTGACCCGCGACGAAACACAACAGGCACAGGCCCGCGCCACCCACGAAGCCGAATTGGGCCGCATCCTCTTTGCCGCGTTAAACCAGCTCAAAGGCACAGCCCTGAAGGCTTCACAGCTGATGAGCATGGAGCTGGGCTTTTTGCCCGAGGCCATGCGCCAGGAGCTGGCCCGCGCCTACTACCAGGTGACGCCGCTGAACCGGGCTGTGGTCATCAAGGTCTTGCGCCAGGAACTGGGTGGCGACCCGCACACGCTATTCCAGCACTTCGAGCCCCAAGCCTTTGCCGCCGCCAGCCTGGGCCAGGTGCACGCCGCGACCCTAAACAGCGGAGAAGCCGTGGCGGTCAAGCTGCAATACCCTGGCATGGCCGCGTCCATAGGCAGCGACATGCGCATGCTGCGCAGCCTGCTGCAAACCCTGGGCGGCCATTCCGAAGCCCTGCCCAAAACCAGCATCATCGACCGCGTGTTGGCCGACATCGAACTGAAACTGGCCGAAGAGCTGGACTACCAACACGAGGCGCAGGCCCTGCAGTGGTTTGCCCAACACCTGACATTGCCCGGACTGGTCATCCCCGCACCCGTAGTCGACCGCACCACGCGGCGCGTGTTGACCATGCGACGCCTGCAAGGCCAGCACGTCAACGAATGGCTGCAGACCCAACCCAGCCAGGCCGAGCGCGACCACTACGGACAGTTGTTGTTTGACACATTCTTGCACTGTGCCTTTGTGCTGCACCGCCTGCAAGCCGACCCGCACCCCGGCAATTACCTGTTCATGGCCGATGGTCAATTGGGTCTGCTGGACTTTGGCTGCACGCGCGCGCTGGATGCCGGCTTTTGCACAGCGGTATCCACCGTGTGGTCGGCGCTCTTACACAGCCCGCTGGACACGGTCACCCTGCAACAGGCTTACCTGGCATTAGGGCTAATCAGCCCTGGGCTGAGCGCACAGGATTTCTGCACACAACTGTTGCCAGCACTGGCGGATATGCAAGCCTGGCAGCGGCTCCCGTTCACAGTGCCGGTCTACGACTTTGCCCAGCACCCAGCTTACCCCGGCGCGAAGCCTGAGCACCAGCGTGTGGCCGTTCAGCTTCTGCAAGCGGTGCCGCCTGACATGCCCTACTTCGACCGCGCCTACCTGGGTTTGACGCAAATGCTCAAGACCCTGGGTGCCCGGGTGCGCACCACCAACCCCTGGATCCACTGAAAGGAACAAACTATGACAACCTCTATCCGCACACCCCGCCACTGGATCGGCCATTGGCTGATGCTGGTAGCTGCCATCCACACTGTGTTTGGTTTGGTCGTATTCCGCACGGATCTATACGCAATGGCAAGCCAGGGCTTTTTCAATACCGTAGGCGCAGACCCTCGGCGTGCGGCTGTCGCGTTCTTCATGCTGTTTGGGTTCTTGCTGGCGATGTTGGCCCAAGCCGTTACCGCTCTGGAAAACAAGGGTCCCAGCGCCTCGTTGCCTTTGCCCGCGCACGCTGTGGCGACTGCGGGCACGACTACTTTGTGGCCTATTCCTGCAAAGGCCGGGGTGTCTGCCCCTCGTGCAACACGCGACGCAT
>JBIKZP010000268.1:0-4265 GCA_044354655.1 Rhodoferax sp.
TTTTCATTGGTGGGTGCGCAAGTGCTTTGAACCACGAACACATCGCGGGCACGCACGTTTTGATTGATTTCAACGGTCACTTCACCGTCAGAAAAGCGCCCTACGGTGGCCGCGCCTACAGAAATGTTGAGGTGATGCGCAATGTCTGCCGCCATGCCAGGATTGGCATTGCCGGTAAAAACCATGAAATCAGGGGTTGGAGCAGCCTGCATCAGTATCCCAGCAATTGAGTGTCGTTTGCGCTTGATGATGACCTGTCGTCAGGTCATCAATTTGTAAATTTGGCAGGGGAAGAAGGATTCGAACCTTCGCATGCTGGAATCAAAATCCAGTGCCTTAACCAACTTGGCGACTCCCCTACACGGGTTGACAGCTATTAGCTATCTACCGATAAACCTTCAATTTTGGCCTTCACTTTTGGCCCATCCCAACAGAGGGTGAGCTTCCAAGTTGTTGCACAACCTGACATCACAAGTTCGCGGAACGCTTGCTAAATCAACTTCATGCAGCACTCGGGCAAACACAGCGCTTCCAGAACCAGTCATTCGACCTGTCAATCCCTGCGAAGCAAGCCACAAAAGAGCCTGAGAAACACCGGGACATAATTTCTGGGCAACTACCTGTAAATCATTACGACCGAAGCCGAATGCGTTTGCCGCGAAGCCTGAAAGTATAGCAGTCTCGCTGTCCCTTTTGAGGTCGGGATCTGAAAAAATCAGCCGGGTTTCCAGCCCTTCATCGGGTTTTAGCACCAAAAATTGGCCCGGCGGCAGGTCGATGGGGGTCATTATTTCGCCGATGCCTTCCACCCAGGCGTTGCGACCGCCCAGAAAAAAGGGCACGTCAGCACCCAATTGAAGCCCGATGTGGATGAGCCGTTCCAGCGAAAAATCAAGTTTCCACAGCCGATTCAGGGCCAGCAGGGTGGCAGCAGCATCTGAAGAACCGCCGCCCATGCCGGCTTGTGCAGGAATGCGTTTTTCTATACCAATGTGGGCGCCCAGGGGGCACTGGCTGGCCGCTTGCAGCGCACGGGCTGCGCGCAGTACCAGGTCGTCGCTTGGCAGTGGTGTGCTCAGGTCTTCACGGCTCAAGCCGCCGTCTGGGCGCAATTCAAAATGCAGGGTATCAAACCAGTCAATCAACATGAAGGCTGACTGCAACAGGTGGTAGCCGTCGCTGCGCCGCCCCGTGATGTGTAAAAACAGATTGAGTTTGGCGGGGGCGCTGACGTCGTAAATGGATCGCATAAGGGGTGCACGCCGTGGCTTAGGGTTCCAGCGTGAGGCGTAATTCTGCCAAAGGGGCGGGCTGGGTTCTTTTGGCGGTAATTCGGCCCGCCGCAAGGTCCGAGAGGTCAGCCTGCCAACCCGAGGCGCTGGCCGGTTGACCCTTGAGCCATGAGAACAGCGCATTGACCGGAATTTCGGAGCCCAGAACTTGGACAATCATCTCGTCAAATGAGGCGTAGCTGCGGGTATCGGTTGGGGTGCGCAAAGTGGCGGCCTGGTCGGACCAATTGAGCTTGGCCACGGTGGTGCCCCAAGGCGTGGTGAGGGTGAGTTCACCCGCACCAGCGGTGCCAGACAGTTCAAAGGCACTGGCAAACGATTGGGGCTGGGGCGTATCCACCCGCAGTACCAAACGCCCACGCCAAAGCTGGGTGCTAGCAAGTTCTGGCGTTGGCGTTGGCTGCAAGAAGGCGCAGCCGGTGCTGAGCAGAACCACGGCAAGCCAGCAGGCGAGGGTCAGAAACCGACGCATTACAACTTCACTTGCAAGCGTTTGAGTGTTTCCAGCAGGGTCTCGTTGTCGCTGTTGAGTTTGACGCCCTCTTTCCAGATCAGCACGGCCTGGTCACGTTTGCCCATGACCCACAAAACCTCACCCAGGTGGGCCGCAATTTCAGCATCTGGGCGGGCTTTGTAAGCGCCTTGCAGTATTTTCAAAGCTTCAGCCAGGTTGCCGCTTCTGAACTCCACCCAGCCCAGGCTGTCAGTGATAAAGGGGTCATTGGGCGCGAGTTCCAGCGCTTTGACGATCAGTTGCCGGGCTTCGGGCAGGCGCATATTGCGCTCGGCCAGGGAGAACCCGAGGGCGTTGTAAGCGTGCTGGTAGTCGGGCTTGGCGGCGATGACCTTTCTCAGCAAGCGCTCCATATCTTCCAGGTTGCCCATTTTTTCAGCCACCATGGCCAGGTCGTAGACCAGATCCATGTCATTGGGGGTGCGACTGGCGGCGTCTGTCAGCAAGTCATAGGCGGTCTTGTACTGCTTGTTTTCACGCAGTACTTGCACCTCAGTGCTGAGTTTGAGCCTGGCCTCTGCGGGGGACTTTTCAGGCTGGCTGCGAATGAGTTTGCGGGCTTCGTCGGTCTTGCCTTGTCGCGCCAGCAGGGTGGCCCGGCGCATTTGTGTCGCCAGTCGGTCCTCCGCGCTGTCGATGCGTTTGAGCCAGCCATCGGCCTCAACCCAGTCCTTGCGCTGTTCTGCGATTTGCGCCAGGCTAAGGTAAGCCTGCGCCAGGCTCCGGCTGGTTTCGGCTCTATTGGCGGCATTGCGCTTGGGCAGCAGCAGTTCAAGGTAGCGCTTGAGCGAGCGTTCGGCGGTGGCCAGTTTGTTGTCCTGCAACTCCAGCACGCCGCGCAGCAGCCAGGCATCGGCCAGATCGGGTTTGTCGCTGGTGACGAGTTGCAATTGCGTGTCAGATTCAGCGTAGCGCTGGGTGCCCAGCAACTGGCGCGCATATTCCATACGCACCTCGGGGCTTGCCTTGCCTTCCAGGTATTTTTTCACCAAGACTTCGGCTTGCGGCAGGGAAGGGCTCATCAAAGACAGGGCCAGAAGTGCGGGCGTTTCAGCTTTGGGGTCTAGGGTCAGGGCCTTGCGGGCGGCCTCGACCGCGCCATTCAGGTCATTGGCAGCGGTGCGCATGACGCCCAGCGTGGTCCAGGCCGTCACCTGGACGCCCGGTGCATTCAGGTAGTCAGCGAGCGCTTGTTCAACCACGGCGGCGGCCAGTTTCTTGTCGGTGGCGCGGGCAAAGTACCGCGGCAGGTTGGCGATGCCAGCAGCTCGCTCTTTGGGCTCGTAACTGGCGATTTCACGCTTCAGGGGCTCCAGCGTTTCGTTCAGCCGGTTCAAACCGATCAAGATTTGAAGCACAAAACGGTTGGCTTCACGGGAGGCTGGGATAGCTTGTCGCCAGGCGCGCGCGGCCATCAGGGCTGAATCGCCGGAGCGTGACTGCAAGGCAATGTCTACGGCGCGCTGGAACAGCCGGGGGTCGTTGGTTTTTCGGGCAGCGTCCAAAATGAGTGCAAAACCAGCGCCGGGCTCGCCACCGCGGGCGTTGAGTTCACCGATCAACAGTTGGTAAAAAAGCTCACCGTCCATGGCGGAGCTGGGGCTGGGCTCGCCCGCTGGCGTGCTGCTTTGGGCGTTGGCAGCCATGGCGCCAAGCAAGGCCACAAGGATAAGAAGAGGTTTGAGGCGAGTCATCGGATCATAATAATCCATGCCAGTCTCAAATGAATTCCCATGCCTGAATTACCCGAAGTTGAAGTAACGCGACTGAGTTTCGCCAACCACATTGCCGATGCCCAGGTGCTGTCGGTCCATATGGGCAAAGCCTTGCGCTGGCCTCTGGGCTGTGACCCCGATGACTTGCAGGGTCGCCGCATACTGGCGGTGCGCCGGCGGGGCAAGTACTTGCTGATTGACCTGGACCGGGGCATGTTGCTCTTGCACCTGGGCATGTCGGGCAGTTTGAGCTTTGCCAGCCGTTTGCCGCCAGCGGGCGTGCACGACCACTTTGAGATGGTGACCACGCGTGGCACCTTGCGCCTGCACGATCCGCGCCGCTTTGGCGCCGTGGTCTATGCCGACAGCCAGGACGCCCCGCAGGCGCGCAAGCTGCTGGGCAAGCTGGGCATGGAGCCTTTGTCGGACGATTTTGACTTTGCGCGTTTTCACGCCGGCTTGAAACTGCGAAAAGCCGCTATCAAGCAAGTGCTGTTGGCGGGCGATGTGGTGGTGGGCGTGGGCAATATCTATGCGTCAGAGGCGCTGTTCATGGCCGGTATTCGCCCCACCGTCAGCGCGCTACGGGTCAGTCGCCCGCGTGCGCTCAAGCTGCACGCGGCGATTCGTGAGGTGCTGGCCCGGGCTGTGGCCAAGGGCGGCAGCACCCTGCGGGATTTCTCCAGCACCAACGGAGAAAATGGCTACTTTCAGCTCGAAGCCATGGTCTACGGGCGCGAAGGC
>JBIKZP010000017.1:0-13427 GCA_044354655.1 Rhodoferax sp.
CACCACAAAGTCAAACGGCGGGTGTTTGAGTGCTGCCAATTGGTTCGCCAGTTGCGTGAACATGGCCGCATGCGTCAGCACGCCAGCCGCAGCCAGCCGCGATTGAATGCCTGTGAACACATGCCAAAGCGCTTGGCGTTGCGCCTCGTTCAGCCGGGTCTTGCGGCCCAGGCGCTTCACGTCGCGGTAGTCGTCCCAGCTTTGCAGTTGCCAAGCATCCACCACATCGGTCCATTCGCCCAGCACAAAGTTCAGGTTGAAGCGGCTGAGCAGCGCACCTTCGCTGGCGGCCTTCACCTCTGCCAGCGAAGCAGATGCCGCCTCGTGCACTTGCGCCGGTGTGGCAAGGCGTGCCTTGGCTTGGCCCTTCGGCGTCAAGCGGTCCAGCAGCCGCTGGCCCATGGTGTTCATGTCGGCCACCTCCAGCCGTTCGGCCAGGCGCGGCTGGTGGCTGATGAGGCAATTGATTTTGTTTTGCAGCGCATGGGCCAGCGTGCTGGAAAATGTGGTCAGCCACACGCGAGCATCGGGGTGCTCACGCGCCAAAGTCACGGCCCGGTGCAGCGCCACAATGGTCTTGCCCGTGCCTGCCGAGCCCGACACGCGGGCAGGCCCAGCGTAATCGCGCATCACCCACTGCTGCTGCGAGGGGTGCAAAAAGATGGTCCACTTTTCCCAGGGGTAGTTGAGCGCCTGCTCCAACTCTTCTGCGCCATGCATCACGCGGAAGCGGCGCTGCGCGTCGGGGTGGCTGAAAGGGTCGGTCGCCTTGCCCATGCTTGCAGGTTGTGGCTTGCCGCCTGTGGCCAGCTCCAGCAAAGCCTCGGCCGCTTCAGCAGGTAAATGCTCTGCCAGTGTGAGCAAGCTGTCCTCGTCGGCCTGCTTAACATCGGCCAGCCATTCGGCAGGCACGCCATAGGTCAACAACTGCTCGTCGGTCAACCTGGCAAACAACAGCGGTTTGCTTTCCGTTTTGTCATTTCCGTGAATGCGTGATTCCGCGTTTGCAGGGGTTGCAACGTCCACCACCCGCTCGCGAATTTCCACCCACTGCGCTGCACCCGTGGTGGGGTGCGTATCCAGCCTGCGCCGCTCGGCCCACTGGTAAGCCTTGTCGTGGTGGTCGGTGTAGCAGAGCAAAAAGCTGCTGTCTGTCTTGTGAACGATCAGCCGCAAATCGCTGCCCACCCGCACTGACCAGAAATGCTTGTCCTTGGACTTGTCGATGCGGTGGAACTTCAGGCCCGGATTGCCCGGGTTCTGCTGCAAATCGAAGGCGGTGATCTTGACCGATTTTTGTTCTTCGGCAGTCAGTCGGGTCAGGCTGTCGGTGAAGGTGTCGGAGATGCGGAATTGCATAAAGTCTCGCTGATTCAATGCAAATGTCTTCTGAGTAGCCCCGACGGACTTGACGCATTGCTTTTGCCAAACACGTCTGGATTCCCGAACACTACGAATGCATCTTGTGCTCTTGAAACTGCAACATTCAACATATTCTTTCCCATGTCATAAAACTTGCCCGAGCTTTCATCACCAGCACCATAGACGCTCGAAAACAATATCAAAATTCGTTCTGCACCCTGAAGTGCATGAACCGTTCCTACAGTCACGTTTTGAATATTCAGCGCTGACAGTTTTCTGCTGATCAATGTGGCCTGACGCTTAAAAGGTGTCACGATGCCTACAGCAAGTGCCAAAACTTCTGAGTCCGACTTGAGGTGCCACTCTGGCCGTGTCTGCCTTGCATAGTTCAACAAGGTGGGCGCTTGATCCGCCAACCACTTGGAAATTTCGTGCGCCTCCTGTTCATTGACTCGGCTGCCACCGTAAGTTTTTGAGGCACCAAAGACATTCACCATCGACATATTGCCCCATGGAACAGGCGATTTAGGATGACCACGAATGGGCTCAAGCACACCCTCATAGACCAGTTCGTTGCAATACGTCACGATATTGTCAAAACAGCGCCTGTGCTCGGTCAAATACAGGCCCCTTTGCAAATTTTGAAACTGATGTACTTTGGATTGTCTTTGCGCAATGCGCATAACATTGCCGTTGCTGGCTTGCAAGCCACTGGAAACCCAAAAGTCTGAATACGATTGCTCAGTTTCTAGCAGAGAGAACAACTTCAAGTTGCTTCGATCCAAGCTTGCAGGCAAACCCCACACCGGCTCTATCTGATCAGTATCGCCCACCACCAGTGCTTTTTTGGCTAATGCGAAACATGCTGCAGCCACTTCAGGCGATGCCTGACCAGCTTCATCAATAATCAACAAATCAGCCCCACCGAGGAGGGGTAAGTCCATCCAAACTTGATCTTGTTTTTCATAGGCCATGAGCATGCCCGGAGCCATATAAAACGTCGAAACAAAGCAAGGTGTTAACTTTGCGTAACGCAACAATTTTCGACGTAACTTGATGGGCGATTTCTTATCTTCATCTTTGCTTGCTAAAAATTCTTTCATCTCAATCAACCAGCGGCACTCCCAATAGTGGGTTGATAGCTTGAACAAACGAAAACGCAATACACAGTCCACAATTTGATGTACCAGCTCTTGCTGTGAGGCTGAGTGCAATGGTTTTCGTGCGTGTAAATCGATCCATCTTTTCAGCGCTTTAGTTGCCGTTTCAAATGTATTCACAAGCTCTTGCTTCAGTTGGACTTGAGGCTGTGATTGCGCCAGCAGTTGCTGAATATCTCTGACTTTCAAGTCAATCGATTGCTGCGCATTTTTGTCGTTGTAGGCATCCTGATTGATTTCCCAGCTCTTAAGCAGTCGTGCGGTCTTGTAATTCTCACTGCGCGCAATGGGGGGCAACCACATCAGCAGCGATACAAAGAAACTGCGTTCTGACCACAAGCCATACAGATCACCTTCACGCTTCTTCCATTGTTTCAAATGGCTGTGTAGGGCAAGTATCTTTTGCTCTTGGACCACGATGCTTTCAGTCAATTCTTCAAGGCCACCAAACTCCGCCTGGATTTTTTGATTGAGTTGTTGAAATCGCTGCAATTTGTCGTAGCCATCATTAACCTTCTGATTCTCGGCCAGAAGGGCTTGATGCAATGTTATTTTGGCTTCAGCCAGCTTGACTATGTGTCCTGTGGGTTGCCAGTTGTTGTGGCGTTTGATAAATTCTTTTTCGGCAAACTCAACAAACTCTTGGGTTTGCCAGTGCTGCATACATCCTTCACCCTTAGGGCCGGAATACCTGAATGAGTTGGCCGAGTTAGCGCGTTCGCCTGAGCAAAAAAACAGGCCGTAGCTGTCAACCTCTGGCAACCATCGCCCTTCCAAACTTGGATCTACACCCTTTTCATCAATGCGGGCAAAGCTGGTCAAGATGTTGGTCACGGCCGTGTTGTTGTTCGACGTCGCAATAACGATCGGGGGCTCACCTTCAGCAAGTGCCGCTTGCGTCCATAGTTGAGCAACCACTGAACGCAACAAAGTTGTTTTACCAGTCCCGGGTGGGCCATTAACAGCGAGAATCTCCCCGTCCTTTAGTTGCGAAAAATGGTGAAGCGCATTGCGCTGATTGGGTGCCAACGGGAACTCGCCTGTCATCTGCCCACAATGCTGTTTTGCAAGTTCGGCTTCGTTTTGTAAATTGAAATGCTTTTCCTGTGGCACAGACGTGAGCGATCCGTAACTTTTATACAGCTTTGGCCAGCCACCGTTCTTGATTAGGAATTCAAGCACCTTTAAGGGCTTTTCAATGGCCCCACTAATGGGCACATCCATTTGGATCAAACTTTGCGTTGTCACCGCGTACTCGTCATGCAAATCCAATTTAAAAATGAGATTGCCTACGTCTTCACTTACCTGAGCAGCACTCGACGTGTCAGCATTGCTGACGGCGGTTAAGAAATCATTGCAATAACGCGTGAACTGTTGCCAAGTCTCAATCCCTTCAAACGGGTTGTGAGTCAAAAAATTGTCTGCATCGCCGACTTGCGCGAATGGCTCAGTGGCGCTTTGATTGGGGGCTAAAAACTCTCGCGGTATCCAAGGTACCTTAGCTGAAGGTCTGAGCTGCCCATTTTCTTCAAGTCGGACATGCGTGACCAAAGGTAAAAATACGCGGCGCTGCATTGATGCTCCGGAGCCACCCTCAAACTGTTTTAAATCCACGCGCGGGAAAACAACCAGCTCGACTACTGTGAGGGGCGGTTTGTTCTTGGGTTGCTTTATTTTGAATATGGCATTTGTCAACCCCTGCGGTAGTTCACCTCTAACCCAAATGCTTCGGTCAAGTGCAACGTATGGGTTGGATGCCTTTTGGTCCTTGTTCGAACCCAACACTGGAAGGATGTCCTTGTCTTTGGGTGCCAAGCGTTCGGCATCGATTAAAGATTGTTTGAAGTATTCGGTGATCTTTTGAATGTCTGACATGCCTAACTCCCTCTTTTCTTATTGAATTCAACTTACCCTGAATACCTTCATCACCTCATCCCCCAGGTGATTGATGACCTTCACCGCAATGCGCCCCGACTTGGGCTTGTTAAAAGGCCGTGACGTATCGCTATTCAGCGACTCCCACGCTTCTTGGTTGATCTCAGCCTTCAGTGTGGTCTTCAACGACTTGTAAGGGTCGTTCGCGCCCAAGAAGTAGGCGTGGCGCACGAAGAAGCTTTCTTCGTTGTAGTCGGTGTCGATGAACCAGCAGGCGATGCCGTCGGCGCCGTCGCTGCGCACTTCGCCGGTGTTGGGGTGGAACACGTCCACGCCGTTGACCTTGACTTGCACTTGCTCGCCCACCGGGATGATGTCGATGTCGGGCTCGCCGAAGATCACGAACAGGTTGCCCTTGCCGGTGTTCTTCAGGTCTTGGGCCATGTGCATGTCGGCGTTGATGCGGGCCTTGAGTACGGGGATGCGGCCCAGCTTTGAAAAGTCGCTGCTGTGCGCGTCGTAGTTGAAGGCGCAGGCGACCAGCACGTCAAAGCCTGCGTCACCGGCTTCGCGGGCGGCGGTGACCAGGTCTGGGCGGCTGACGGTGCCGAACTCGGGGCCGATGAAAATGCCGGCTCGTTTTTCGGTGCCGCCATTGCCTTCTGCGTCCGCACCCTCCATGTAGCGGCCTTCGGCGCACACGTACTCACCCGGCCAGGGCGTGAGCGATGTGAAGTTGATCTTGTCCGTCTTGTGTGCTTGTTGCACGCCTGCGGTGCGCAGGTTGTCCAGGATGATTTGCGCAAAGTTGCGCTCGTAAGACGCGCCGGGCTCTTGCACGGCGGGGTCGATCAGGTTGTCGTCTTCGTCCACGCCCAGCACGCGGTGGGGCAGCAGGCTCTCTACTGTGAAGGGGCCAGCCACACGCACCTTCTTTTTGTCTTCATACGGGCGGTCGTACAGGTATTCAAATTCGGCCTTGGCCGCGATGGACGCGTCAATGGCTTGCTGGCGGGCGATGCGTTGCTTCCACCAATCGGCGTGCAGCTTCTTGGCGGCATCGCTCCACTTGGCATCAGCTTCCCGGGGAATTTCCCATTCTTGCCACTGCTGTTTGAGGGTTGCGTTGAGTTGCTCGCGCAGCGGCTCCAGCAGAGCTTGGTGCTGGTCGTAAATGACGTCGATCTCGGCGTTGTTGGCGATAGATTTCAGCGTGATGTGCGGCACCCGTTCGTAGACAAAGCCTTGGCGGATGTTGCCGTGGGTGGCTAGGCTTTTGGGCGCGGTGCGGGTGACTTCGCCTTCTTTGGCTTGGCCCTCTTTGCTGTCGGCCAGCAGGTAGAAGGGGTAGCGTGCGCCCATGATGCGTGCACGAGCCAAGGCCAGTGCGACGCGGGATGTGTCGATAGTGATCCAGCGGCGGCCCCATTGCTCGGCGACGTAGGCGGTGGTGCCACTGCCGCAGGTGGGGTCGAGGACCAGGTCGCCGGGGTCGGTGGCCATAAGGATGCAGCGTTGAACAACCGCAGGAGCTGTTTCAACAACGTACTTTTTATCTGTAGTGCTCCCTAATTCTGACCAAACGTTATTGGTGGTTTGTGCAATGAAATCATCGAAAAATCGCACATAGGCTAATGTCGCACCAGATAGAGCAATCCGTTCTGCTGCAATCAAACGCTTAAATCCAACAGCATGAGTGCTCCAGTGGCGATTTGCGGTTGGAAGATATGTTCTACCTTGATGAGGAATGGGGAATGCCGTGTTGCCGCCATGCCCGCTTGAGGTAGCAATAACTAGGCGATATGGGCGACCTTCTTCAACAAGCAAGCCTCTTGCATCGAAATGCTCTCTTGTCATCGGTCGCCTCAGCATTTCTTCGCTTTGCAATCTGGTGTATTGACCTAGCTCTTGGTAGCTCTTGGTGCGCAGAGTTAGCGCTTCACGGAATTTCAATTGGCTCTTATCTTTTGCAAACCAAAGAATGAAGTCAGCTACGTTGTTTATGAGGCGCTCATCCTGCCCTGCGGTTTTTTTCAAGGTAATCTGCGAAACGCAGTTGCCATCCCCAAACACCTCATCCATCACAGCCCGCACCCGGTGCACGTTTTCATCCCCAATCTGCACAAAGATGGAGCCTGATTCGGTCAGCAGGTCCCGCGCCACGGTCAGGCGGTCGCGGATGTAGCTGAGATAACTGTGGATACCATCGCGCCAGGTGTCGCGAAAGGCTTTCACCATTTCGGGCTCGCGGGTGATGTGATCGGCGTTGCCGTCTTTCACATCGCGGCTGGTGGTGCTCCACTGAAAGTTGCTGTTGAATTTGATGCCATAGGGCGGGTCAAAGTAAATGCATTGCACCTTGCCGCGCAGGCCTTCGCGCTCGGCCAGGCTGGCCATGACTTGCAGGCTGTCGCCCAAGATCATGCGGTTGGACCAGTGCTGGTCGTGCGCATAAAACTCGGTCTTGGCGTCGCCCTCCGGCACGCCGTTGAAGTCTTTGGCCATGTCGCCAAACAGGTCGGCGGTAAAGCCTTGTTGTTCTGGAGCGCTGGCTGCCTTGGCTTTGTCGCTTTGGCGCTTGAGGTCGTCGATCAGCACCTTGGGGTGCACTTTTTCTTGGATGTAAAGGGGCGGGGCGTTGACCACCAGGTCTGACCAATCGGCCAAGTCTTTGCCGCGCCACACCAGCTGCGGGTCCAGGTCGCGGTTGCGGTCGTTGCGTTCGGCTTGTAGGGGGCCAGTGGGTGCGCCGCGTTCGTAACTCACTTGCACGGGCTGCTGGTGCTCGCGCTGCACCACCGACTGAAACTCGGCGGTGGGGATGTTTTTGCGGGTGTCGTCAGCGTGCTTGAGCGTTTCGACTTGCAGCTCTGCTTTAGGCGCTTTGGGTGTGGTTTTGCGGGTGGCCATGTTCATTTATTCCAAAAATCCAATGCGCGGTTTGGCTTTGCGCTGCTTATCATCGGTGATGAGTTGTTTGATGGCATCAAACACGTTGGAAAACTGTTCGTCGTAGCGTGCTTCCAAGGCGTCGATGCGGCGGGCCAGGTCGCGGTTGCTGTCCATCAGGCGGCGCAGTTGCACAAAGGTGCGCATGATGGCGATGTTGACCTGCACTGCACGCGGCGAGTTCAGCACGCTCGAGAGCATGGCCACGCCTTGCTCGGTGAAGACGTAAGGCAGGGCGCGGCGTCCACCGTGTGCGCTTGAAATGCCAATTTGGCATCTCAAGTCGTCCCATTCTTGGGCACTGAGCTGAAACATGAAGTCGGCCGGAAAACGGCTGGCGTTGCGTTTGACGGCGCGGTTCAATGCGCCAGTCTCCACGCCATAGAGCTGGGCAAGGTCGGTATCGATCAAGACTTTTTCATGGCGCACCGCACGGACCAGCTTGGCCAGTTGCTGCGCATGGGGCACAGTGGCATTGGTTGCAACAGCAGCTTTAGAGGTGGGTTTGCGGGTGGCCATGGTGTGTTGTCAGTTGTCCAAGGTATCGGGCTTTTTGAGCGCCTTTTTGTCATCCGACTGCAAGCGGCGCTCCACCTTCTTCACGTCTTCTTCGGGTGGCAGGCTTTCGGGGCGAATGCCACGTTCTAGCAGGGTGTTGCGCACCGCTTGGTTGTTGGTGATGTGCTCATGCGAGATTTCCCCCTCACGGTCCATTTGGTGCTGGCGGGCGTTGAAGATTGTGATTTCGGCTGCGAAGTCTTTGGCCTTTAGCAAAATGGTGGGTGCAAAGTCTTGGTTGCCGCCGGTTTGCTCGTAGATGACTTGCGAGAGTTCTTTTTCTGTTTCGGTGAGTTTTTTGCGTGCGTGGATGCGCTCGGCGTCCAGCATGCGTTGCTCAATCAGCTCGGCCTTGCGGGTTTGGACTGCAAAGTAGGTTTGGGCAAAAGCAATTTCGGGCTTGCGAGGGTCACCGTTTTGCGCAATCAGGTAGCACGCATAGCGGGTGAGCATGATGTCGTCGATCTCGCGCTGGCTGCCGGAGCCCAGCTCTACCATTTTGTTGACGTCAACAAAATGGACCTTGACCAGTTGTCCGCTCACTTCGCAGGCTGTTTTGGCTTTGCTGATGACTTGGCCGAAGTTTCGCCACTCGGCATAACCCAGCAGGTGTTGAATGTCTCTGGCCAGCCAATATTCAACGCCGCTTTCAGTTTGCTGTGCATGGCCCTCAAAGGTGTCGGTCAGGGTTTGGACCAATTCTTTCTTCATAGCGTGTCACCCGTTTTGACTTTGTTCTTTGGGATGCGCTTGCGAACTTCGGCCTCTGGCAACTGTTTGTAGTTTTGATTAGTGGCGACTTTGCGGCCAGACTTGCGCTCCAGGTCGCGTCGGGCGTTGCCTGCTACCTTGCCGCCGGCGCGGGCAGCGCTGCGGTTTGGGCCAAAGCCCTGGGCGTCGTGTTGGCGCGTAATTTCGGTGGTGGAGGCTTCCCCCAGCATGGTGAAGATCAGCTCCAGGTCGCTCATGTGGTCGCGAAGGTTGTCGCCCGTTTTATCCAGCTCTTTGAGGTCGCGGTATTCGCTGGGCGTCATGCCAAAGGTGGCTTTGCTGATTTCGGCGGTCAGGATGGCGTATTCGCGCTGTTCCTTGACGCCACGTTTTTGCCATTCGCCAGTCAGCTCGTCCCGTATGGCGATGCCGCGTACCCGCTTTTCGATCCATTCAGGGCTGTAGCCTTTGGACTGGTAAATGGCGCGCATGCGCTGCGCGGCGAGTTCGGGGTTTTCGATTTCTTCCAGCCGCTCATAGCCCACCTGGGCGAGCCAACGCTTGAACGGTTCGGCCTTGGGCGAGGGGATGGATTGGATGATGCGCAGCAGGCCCTCAGTATTGGCGCAGTCGGTTTCGCGCTCCTTGCCGTCTGGCGAGGGCAGTTTCAACTGTCGACAAGTTGTCGACAGTTCAATGCCGCTGATTTTTTCGCGTTGCTTGATGCGGTACCAGTAGTCGCGGGGTTTGGCGCTGTCGGTGAGCGCGCCCACCACGTCAACCACCGAGAAAAACCACTGCTGCTTGTCTTCCAGCCAAATGGAGCGGATTTGTGTCGACTCGAAGAGTTTGATGTTGCTCATGCGTCTACCCCTGCAAACACGCCTTGTGTGGCCTTACCCAACATGGCATCAAACTGAGCCTGCACCTTATCACCAAAGTCTTTTTGCATGGCGTACACGTCGGTGAATTCGGCAAAGGCCCAGCGGCCGTATTGTTTGGCGTTGTTGACGCCGGGCAGCCAGCGAGTTTCCATGGCGGCTTTTTTGTCCTTGGCGTCCTCGCCTCGGTAGCCTTTGATTTCGACCACCAGATTGAGCAGATCGTCCGGGCCGTGGCCGTCGTCCACGCGCAGAATGAAGTCGGGGCGGTAGCGGTGGGTTTCGGCGCCTACCAGGTAGGGCACTTCAAAGCCCAGGTTGTGGTTTTTCACGTAGCTGCGCACTTGGGGATGGGCTTCGGCAGCGCGGCAGAACTCGGCCTCCCAGTCGCTGTCCATGATGAGCCAGTTGAGGTGGCAGTGCTGGCTGCTGGCCTCCCAGCGTTCGGTTTTGCTGGTGGTGAAATTGACGTGGGTGGTGCTGCCCACAGGGTTGTAGGGGTCGAGTACAGCCTGAATTTGGTTGTTGCCTTGTTCGATGTTGGCGCGGTCTATGGCTTGCTTGATGCGTTCGCAGGCGCGGTCGGCCAGTTCCAGATACAGCAGTTGCGCGGGGTAGGTATCGCCTTTGCATTCAAGGTGTTGGTCTAGCCATTGCTTGACGATGCGTTTGAGCTGGCCAAACAGGTGGAGCTTGGCTTCTTCGCCCGGGTCGCGGAACTTGGTGTACAGCAAGCGGTGCGTCAGGTGGTACAGCAGGGTGGAGGTGCGCATGTCGCGGGTGTGGGCCAGCGTCAGCTCAATGCCTTCGCCAATGATGCCTTCTTGCCGCGTGATGGAGGGGCCCACTAATTCGGGCGTGAGCACCAGGGTGGAGTCGTCGTTAAAGACGCCGCTGAGTGTTTCTTCGGGCAGCACGACACGGTAGCCCTGCACGCGGGGAAAGCGGATTTCGTGGGCGTCGCGCTCGGGCTTGATGGCCTTGACGTGTACCGTCTCGCGTGGCTTGACGGGTTTGGAGATGGTGGGTTCGGCGTTGAAGTCAAAAGGGATGCCCAGCACGTCGGCGTATTCAACGTTGAACTTGCCTTCTTCGTTCAGCTCGTAAGACTGGCGGCGCAGGGCGCGGCCAATGACCTGTTCGCACAGCAGCTGGGTGCCAAAGGCCCGCACGCCCAAGACGTGGGTAACGGTATTGGTGTCCCAGCCTTCGGTGAGCATGGAGACCGACACCACGCAGCGGATGGACTCACCCAGCTTGCCGACTTTGCCCACGGTGTTCATGACTTCGCGCAGCAGTTCAGCTTCACTGATTTTGCTGGCAGCTTGCAGGTCGCCGGTGCGTTCGATGATGTCGCGGCGGAATTGTTCGATTTCGGACTCGGCCATGGCGCGAAAGTTGTCATCCAGGGCTTCGCCGCTTTCGAGCTGTTCGCTGTCGATGAGCAGGGTCCGCGGGCGGGCCAGCGGTTCGCCGTGCGCGTCGTAATTGGAGAACAGGGGCAGCGCGCCCATGAAGGGGGGCGGCAAGGTGCCGTCGGGGTTGGCGGCGGGCTGAAAGCCAGAGATGTAGTCGTAGACCAGTTTGGAGGTGGAGGTGTTGTTGCACACCACGATGAAGCAGGGCGGCACGCGGATGCCTTCGGTCTGCCAGAGCGCGTATGTTTTTTCGTAATGGCCGTACAGGGCCTGCAATGCGGTTTGCAGTTTGGTGGGTAGCTTGAGTGGGTCCAGGCCTTCAGCTTTGCCACGGCCTTTTTTGGGCATGTCTTTGCTGATGTTCTCCCAAAGGTTGCGGAAGATGGGCACTTCGGCACCGGGGATGTTGTCGGCCACGGGCACGCGGGGCAGTTTGACAATGCCACATTCGATGGCGTCCATGAGCGAGAAGTCGCTCATGGTCCAGGGAAAGAGGGTGCCTTCGACATAGCCAGAGCCGCGCAAAAAGAAGGGCGTGGCCGAGAGGTCAATGACACGGTTCAGTCCCAACTGGCGCTGCACGGCCTTGATGCCATTGATCCACAGCCGGGCGGCCTCGTTGTTTTCTTCAGCTTCTTTTTTGTCGTCGCCTTTGAGGTCGTCGCGTGGTTCGTCTGGCTCTTCGGGTTTGACGGGTTTTTCCTGGTAGCAGTGGTGGGCTTCGTCGTTGATGACCATGACGTTCTTCAGGCCCATGAGTTCAGGCATGACGCGTTGAATCATCTGGCCTTCGGTTTCCAGTGTGTCAAGGGCTTCCCCACCTCGGCCTTGCAGGAGTTGCCTGCCACCTTTGGTTATGTCGATGCGCTCCCGCATTTTGAAGGCGTGGTAATTGGTGATGACGATCTTGCATTTTTCAAGCTCGCCCATCATGTCGCTGGGAATGAGTTCGCGGGTTTTGTAATAGCTGTCGGCGTCGTTGGGCAGCAGCACGCGCAGGCGGTCTTTGATGGTCAGGCCAGGGGCCACCAGCAAAAAGCCGCGTGTGTATTTTTTGCTGCCTGGGTGCCGCACCGCGTTGATGGTTTGCCACGCAATGAGCATGGCCATGACGGTGGTTTTGCCTGCACCGGTGGCCAGCTTCAAGGCCAGGCGCATCACGCCGGGGTTGGCGTCTTCGTTGGAGTCGAGCAGGTGATCCAGAAATTTTTGTGCAGCCTTGCCTTTGCCAGGAGCCACTTCGGTAAGCCAGATGGCGGTTTCAACCGCCTCGACTTGGCAAAAGAAAGGGCGCACGCCGCTGTAGTCATGGTGCCGCCAGTGTTGCAGCAGGCGAGCGGTTTCGGGGGTGACGCCCCAGTCGCTGGGGTTGGGAATGGACCGCCACTTGTCCACTTCAGCCCGGACACCGTTGATGATGGCCGAGTGGTATTGCTGCTCTTCGGTTGAAACCTCACTGCCAATGGCCAACTCGGCTTGCTTGTCTTTGGCTTTGCGTTTTTTCGGCTTGGGGATGGGGGTGATGAACTCAGCCCGGCGCCGCGCCTCAATGACCTTTTGGGTAGGCTGGCCCGTTTCATCCAGTTCCCAATGCTGTCTCGGATAGTCGTAGGGGGAATTGAGGATAGGTTTTTCGAAAAAAATTGTGCTCATCCCATTTGCTTCTATATTTTTAAAATTATTCAGATAGTAAGCGTTTTTTCTAGCTGCTTATGCCGTCCATCAGGAGGGCGGCCACTACGCTTTCGCGGGCGGTAGGTTCGCCCTGGACCGGTTTGCGGTTTCACAGGTCTTCAATGGTCCAGATGCCCGCTCGGCACCAGACGATTGATACCAGTAGCGCCTGCCTGAAAGAGGCTGTGGGGCGTTTAAACCGTCAAGTTGCCCAGGGGAAAACTGGATGAAAAAGTTTGTCTTGCGTGGGGTTGCCAAATGCTCGCTGGCTGTGACTGGCCATCAGTTTGTCAAACTGTTGCTGGGCCTGGGTTTGTAGTTCGGCGCTGCCAAGCTTGCTGTTGCCGCAGGAGCATAGTCGTGACACGACTAGAGAAAGGCTCTGCAGTTTAGGCAGCAAATCGCGTGCACGGCCCACACGGCCACCAAAACTAAAACTGGACCTGGTGCAGTTGCCTCCCCCCTGCGTGGCCCATAATGGGCAAAAAACATCTCAGGGACGGGATACACATTGGCCACTCTTATACCGGCGCTTGGCGCCTGTACTTCACGCATGACTGCGGGCGAACGCCGCCTGGCGCAGCGTTTAGAAGACAAACTCGACGACGACTATCTGCTTTGGTACGACGTACCGATGGGGCCAAAGAACGCCCATTCCCCCCTCTTCCCCCTGATCAAACCCAGTAGCTGCACGCGCTACCGGTGCGCCCTAGTTCTGCACAAACGCAGACTGCCTTTCAACGTGCGCAAACGCTCCGGCGACTTCAACCCCGCCGCCGATGCCATCCAGATCATGACCATGAAGGTCAGCAAAGGCCTGGAGTTCCCCGTGGTGGCGC
>JBIKZP010000269.1:0-4231 GCA_044354655.1 Rhodoferax sp.
TACCTTGACGGCGTTGGCCAGGATGTTCACACCCTCGACCATGCGTGCGCGGGCTTCGCCGCCGAAAATTACGTCTTTTGCTGCCATGTTTTATTCTCCGAATGGATTGGTTAATTATTTGGACTCAACGACTGCGAACAGGTCGTCTTCTTTCATGACCAACAGCTCATCGCCGCCGACCTTGACGGTCTGGCCGCTGTATTTGCCGAACAAAACGCGGTCACCGACCTTGACGTTCATGGCGATCACATCACCCTTGTCATTTTTCTTGCCAGGGCCAACGGCCAGCACTTCGCCTTGATCAGGCTTTTCAGCAGCACTGTCAGGAATCACGATGCCGGAGGCAGTTTTGGTTTCGTTTTCGACACGTTTGACGATCACCCGATCGGCGAGAGGACGCAGTTTCATGAGGACTCCTTGGTTTGAAACATAGGTTGAAAATCAGTCGTTCCCCCTAAAAGACAGGGAAAACGGATTAACTTGAAGAACTGGTTCGGGAATGAACATGTGCTTGTTAGCACTCAACTCTTACGAGTGCTAATGATAATGCCATTTCCCGGACTTTCAAGAGCGACAGGGTAAAACCTGCTGCTGTGGCATCATCTCCTACGTATTTTTTCACGCTTTGAGCGTCCTCACGTTTCCCGGAAACCCCCACCATGCTTTACGCCAGCCTCAAAACCCTGCACCTCCTAGCCCTGATCGTTTGGCTGGGCGGCATGGTGTTTGTGCATTTCTTTTTACGGCCGGCGCTGGGCGCTTTGGAGGCGCCCGTGCGTTTGCGCTTGATGCACGACGTTTTGGGCCGATTTTTCCAGGCGGTTTTGCTGGCTTGCGTCGTGGTGCTGGGCAGCGGTGTCTGGATGATGGCGCGCATGGCCTCAGAAGCAGCGGGCTTGGGCGTGAAGTTCAGCATGCCCTTGTCCTGGACAATTATGGCCACCCTGGGTCTGCTGATGATGGCCATTTTTGGCCATATCCGCTGGGCGCTGTATGGCCGCTTGGGCCGCAATGTACAGGCCGAAGCCTGGCCTGCTGCTGCGGCGGCATTGGCGCGCATTCGCCTGTGGGTGATGGTCAATCTGATGCTGGGGCTGGTGATTGTGGTGCTCACCCTCATGGGCGTGGCCCGTTAAGGGAGCCTGGGTGAATCCAAACGCCAAACTGCTTTGGCGGGCGCCGCTCTGGGCCCTGTCCATTTTGCTGGCCACCTTGGGCATGCTGGGTCCGTTCTCGGTCGATACCTATATTCCGGCCTTTTCAGCCATTGCGGGTTCTTTGGGCGCTACGCCGGTAGAAATGCAGCAAACGCTGTCGGGCTATTTGATGGGTTTTGCGGTCATGAGCCTGTTTCATGGTGCCATTTCTGACAGTGTGGGGCGCAGGCCGGTGGTGCTGTGGGGCCTGGCGGCCTTCACCTTGGCCAGTTTGGGTTGTGCCTTGTCTCAAACCATTGAGCAGTTTGTGTTTTTTCGTGCCCTGCAAGGCATTAGCTCCGGGGCCGGGATTGTGGTGGCGCGGGCGGTGGTACGGGACATGTTCGCGCCCAGCCAGGCGCAGCGGGTGATGAGCCAGATCACGCTATTTTTTGGTGTGGCACCGGCCATTGCCCCCTTAATTGGCGGTTGGCTGCTGGTGTGGTTCAACTGGCACAGCATCTTCTGGTTTTTGGTTTTTGTCGGTCTGGCGCAGTGGGTGGCCAATTACAAGCTGCTGCCCGAAACCCTGGCGCCCGAACAACGCCAGCCGTTTGAGGTCAAACACCTGATGCGGGGCTATTGGCAACTGGGTTCTGACCCGCGCTTCTTTCTCTTGGCATTGGCCAGTGGCGTGCCCTTCAATGGCATGTTTTTGTATGTGTTGTCGGCCCCGGCCTTTCTGGGTGAATTGCTGGCACTGGCACCCACGCAGTTCTTCTGGCTGTTTCTTTTCACCATCAGCGGCATCATGACCGGCGCCTGGCTCAGCGGGCGCAATGCCGGCAAGCTGACCCCCAAGCGCCAGATACGGTTGGGTTTTTTGGTGCTGCTGGTGGCGGGCTGCATCAACCTGGCGGCCAACATGCTGTTCAAGGCCGAGGCCATCTGGGCCTTGTGGCCGATTGCGTTTCTGGCCCTGGGCTGGGCCGTCATGACCCCGTCCCTTACCTTGCTGGTGTTGGACCTGCACCCCGAGCGCCGGGGTATGGCTTCTTCCTTGCAGACCTTCATCACCGCCACTGTGAATGCGTTGGTGGCTGGCGTATTGGCGCCCTTGGTGATGCATTCCACGGTGCTGCTGGCTGCTTCGGCGCTGGTGTTTGTGCTGGTGGGGCTGGTGGCGTGGTTGTGGGTGCACCAGCGCTGGCCTGAGGTGGGGCGATCACTCTAAGCGCCCCAATGCCCGGCCGAGTCGGGTTTTTACAGCGCGCTGAGCACCAGGTCGATACGCCGTTGCAAGGCGCTGGCAGCCTCAAGGTCGCCGGCAGCGGTGGCCCGTTGTAGCTGCACCCCCAGCCAGGCTAGCAGCGGCCGGCGCCAGCCTTGGGCTGAGGCGGTGTCCAGCGCCACCTGAATGTCCACGGGGCTAATCAAGCCTTTTTTCAGCAGCACCGAGGCAGCCACCAGACGGGACAGCGGGTCGGGTATCGCTTGCAGCAGGGCGGTTTTTTCAGGCCCCGCCTGCACCACGGCGCGGTAGTGTGGCGCCAGCAAAGCGCTGTCCAGCCCGCTCCACTGGCCGCTCAAGAAGGCGGCGTAGGCCCGCTCGGGTGGCTGGGCATCGAGGGCCAGGGCGCGGTAGGCCGGGCAGTCATCAAACGCCAGACTGGCGCTGCGAACTGCACAGCGGACTAACTCGGCGCGCGCACTCAAGTCAGATCGGCCGGTGCTGGCAATGTCGTGCCGCACGGCCGCAAAATCCAGTTCTGCCAGCCGGGTGTTGCCAGTTAAATAAGCCTGGGTGAATGACTTGAGCGAAGCCAAGGCGTTGGACTGCCAATCAGGCGGCACGGGTGGGCTGCTGCAGCCCACCAGCAAGAGCAAGGCAACCCAGAGCGTCAGGGCAGAGCGCAGGGTGTTCATGGCAGCTTGATCTCGCTGTCGCGGGCAAAAGGCCATTTACGGTTGATCTCTTCCACCAGTTGCGTGGCCTTGCGCAGGCTTTTTTCGACCTCGGTGCGCAAGGCGCCCAAATCGTTGGTGGCTTCGCGCACGTTGACGCTGGCGGCCTGGGCTTCAGCCAGTACGGCGTCTACTTTTTTCAGGCTGGCGCGGGCGTCGCTCAGCAGGCCGGTGAGTTCCAATACCGTGGCTTTGGACTCGCTCATCACCCCCTGTGCGCCAAAAACCAGTTGGTCAGCGCGTGCCAGTAGCGCGTTGGTGTTGTCCAGGGTGGTGATTATTTTTTGCGCGTTGGCTTCACTGCCGAGCAGGCTGGTGAGCAAGCCGTAGCGTCCGGTCAGGCGCTTGGTGACGATGCTGAGGTGCCCCAGGGTGTTGTTGATGCTGGAGTTCGGGTCGGTCATGGCTTGCAGGTTTTCCAGCAAGGCCCGGGTGGTGGCCACAATGCGCGGAATTTCAGCCGTGGTGTCGCCTCGCAGCACGCTGCGCTCGGCATTTTCAGGCAGCGGGGGGTCGCTCAGAATGCCGCTGAAGGCGCGCAGCCGGGTGTCGCCCACCATGCCGCGCTCCATAGTGAAAATGCTGGAGGTGCGCAGCCAGCGGGCATCTTTTTTAGGCACATCAATCAGCAAGCGGGCTTTGCCGTCTGCCGACAGTTCTATGCGTTGCACCCGACCAATGGGGAAGCCCGAAAAAGTCAGGTCCGAACCCACCTGCAGGCCTTCTGCATCATCGGCCACCAGGACCAGCCGTTGGGTGCTCTCGAACACGCCGCGCGCATACATCACGTAGAGTAAAAAGCCCAGCAACAAAGCGGCAATGGTCACCACCAGGAGCAGGGCCTTGGCCTCTATGTGGGCCACGGTGGGCGGAGATTCGTGGGTGTTTGGCATGGTGTCTTGGGGTGTACTTAGATGTATTTGACAGCCAGGGACGCCGCCTCGATCAATAAAAGAACCAGAAACAGGCGCGCAGCGCCGGGCTGCACGGTCTCCAGAGAAGTGGGCTTGCGCGAGGCTTCCAGGCTGGCGGCCATGGGAACCACGGCAACGGCGAGACTGAAAAACAGGGTTTTGAGCATGAAGCCCAGGGTGACGCTCAGGTCAAACACGCGACCCACGGTGCGCGTG
>JBIKZP010000270.1:0-4230 GCA_044354655.1 Rhodoferax sp.
CCGTGTCGCCGTCTTTGGCCAATCGGGCCGCGTCGGCAATGGTTTTGATGGCGTGCTGTTTGCCAACCTGCAGTGGCGACCGAAAGGACGTTGCGGCCGGCTTGGCCAAGCTGCTGGCGGCAGCGCCAGTGTGGTGCGACATCGACAGCGTGAACACCAAAACCAGTGGCATGAAAAGATGTGAAAAATCTGAAAGAAGTGAATACGCGGTGCGTCTGGCCATGACCATCCTTGGGCTTGGGTTGGGGTTGCTTGTTGGGGTGCCATGTCCAGAAACTCACAGGAATTACAGAAAGTGGCAACAGAGCCTGCATGCTAAAAGCCGCTGGCGTTGCGGGCTGGTGAAAAGTCACAGCCCCGTCATTTTTTTCACGCTTTGCCCGTACTTGACGCGGCGTCTGCACGCGCCCTACGGGGTGTGGCCCGGACAATGAACTGTTGTAACTTTTGTGGCATGACCTTGACCTCAGACGATGAAGCCCGCATGGCCACAAGCCCCCCTCTGCACAGCCCTGTGAAGGACCTTGCCCCTTCCCATACTGATGCGCGCATGAGGCGCGTCTTGATGGTGGCCTACCATTTCCCGCCGCTGGCAGGAAGCAGTGGCATACAGCGCACCTTGCGTTTTGTTCAGCAACTGCCCGCGCGTGGCTGGCAACCTCTGGTGCTGACCGTGCACCCACTCGCCTACGAACACACCAGCCAGGACCTGATGGCGCAAGTACCCGCAGACACCGTGGTGCGCCGCGCTTTTGCCCTGGATACCGCACGGCATTTGCAGTTAGGGGGGCGCTACGCCGCCTGGATGGCCCGGCCCGACCGCTGGTGCAGTTGGCAGTTGGCCGCCGTGCACGAAGGGCTTAGGCTGATTCGCCAATTCAAGCCCGAGGTGATTTGGTCAACCTACCCCATTGCCACCGCCCACCGCATTGCGGCTTCCTTGCAGCGCCAAAGTGGTCTGCCCTGGGTGGCTGACTTTCGTGACCCCATGGCGCAAGATGGTTACCCGGCAGACCCGCGTACGCATGCGAGCTTTCTAGCCATTGAGGCACAGGCCGCCGCGCAGGCGCGTCTCTGCACGTTCACCTCACCCAGCGCAGCCGCGCTTTATCGGCAGCGCTACCCGGACAGCGCAAGCCGTATGGTGTTGCTGGAGAACGGTTATGACGAAGAAACTTTTGCCGCCTCGCAAGCCAGCGTGCCTAGGGCAGACCCAACACGACCCGCTACGTCAGCGCCCGGCCCCGGCGCACAGATGACGCTGCTGCACAGCGGCATCGTCTACCCCTCGGAGCGCGACCCGAGTGCCTTGTTTTCAGCCCTGGCCAGCTTGCGCCAGCAAGGCTTGCTGACACCGGCCGATGTGCGCTTGCGCTTTCGGGCGCCGGTGCATGAAGCGCACCTGCGTGAGCTGGCACAGCGCTACGCGGTACAAGATTTCATGGACGTTGAACCCGCCTTGCCCTACCGCGAGGCTCTGGCAGAAATGCTGGCCGCTGATGCTTTGCTGGTGCTGCAGGCGAGCAATTGCAACGCGCAAATTCCGGCCAAGTTGTACGAGTATTTGCGTGCCGGCCCCCCGATTCTGGGGTTGACCGATCTGCAGGGCGATACAGCGCAGGTCTTGCGCCAAGCCGGTTTGAACACGCTGGCCCCGTTGGACGATGCGAAGGCCATTGCGCAGGCCTTGCTGGCATTTTTGCAAAGCTGGCGCGCAGGCCGCGCGGCATTGCCAGAGGCCAGCTTCGTGCGGCAGGCCTCACGGCAGGCGCGGACAGACGAATTGGTGGCTTATCTGGCCCAGGCGGCCTCTCACACAGTGAGCCGCCAGATGCCAGTCGCTAACGCCGCGGCCTTCACGCGCTGAGTGGCCATGTCAACACGCCGCTCTTTGTTTTTCTCTTTTCTTGACCGCTACGCCAGCCTGCTGATCTCGGTGCTGTCGTCCATGCTGATTGCACGCTTGCTCACGCCGACTGAGATCGGGGTTTATTCGGTCGTCATGGTGCTGCTGATTTTTGCCTCCACCGTGCGCGACATGGGCACGGGCCAATACCTGGTGCAGGAAAGAAACCTCACCACCGAGCGCATACGCGCGGTCTGGGCTGTTCAGTTGTTGTTGGGCGTTGGCCTGGCGGGCATCGTGTGGCTGGCCAGCCAGCCCGTGGCGACGTTCTACAACGAGCCTCGTATGCGCGCCATCATGGGGGTGGTGGCCTTGAACTACCTGGTCAATCCCCTGGGCTCGCTGACCTATGCCTGGTTGATACGGGAAATGCGATTCGAGGCCGTGGCGATGATGCGCTTTGCCTCGGCCCTGAGCGGCGCCTTGTTGGGCAACTGGTTGGCCTGGAACCACTACGGCCCCATCAGTCTGGCACTGGGTTCCTTGCTGGGGACGCTGGTCAATGCCTTGATGGCGGTGTATTTTCGTCCCCGCGCTTTCCCCTGGATGCCTGGCCTGGCGGGCGTTCGCCAGGTGCTGCGCTTTGGCTCACACCTGACCTTGAGTGCCTTGGTGGGGGTGCTGGCTGGCAGCTTGCCGGAGTTGCTGCTGGGCAAGCTGCAAAGTCTGGGCGCGGCGGGTTTGTATTCGCGTGCCAGTGGCTTGGTGCTGATGTTCAACAAACTCATCGCTGATGCGGTGGGCACCGTCTGCCTGCCCTGGTTTGCCCGACGTGCCCGCGAGCAGGGCAGTTTTACCGAGCCCTTTCTTAAAGCCACCGCGTATGTGGCGGCACTGGGCTGGTCGTTCTGCTTTTTCATCGTGTGCCTGGCGCAGCCGCTGGTGCGCGGCTTGTACGGCCACCAGTGGGACCCGGCGATTGACCTGACCCGTCAACTGGCGCTGGCCACAGCCTTGCAAGTGCCGGCCACCTTGTGCCAAACCGCTTTGCTGTCTTCGGGCGCAGTCAGCACCATCGCCCGCACGACCATCCTCACGGCCTTGCAAAGCATGGTGTTCATCAGCCTGGGCGCATCGCAAGGCCTCGCCATGCTGGGTTTTGCCTTGATGGCCAGCGCGGCAGTCAGCAGCACCCTCTGGCTGCGCGCCACCTGCCAACACATGGGCCTGCCTGTTCGCCACTTGGTGGCCATGTTGGGCAACAGCCTGGGCGTGGCTATGGTGGCCGCGTTAGGACCGGTGGTGGTGCTCTTATTGTTTGGCCCTTACCCGGAGGCGGTGTGGCTGCCCTTGGGGTTGGCAAGCCTGGGCGCCATATTGGGGGGGTGGTGGGGCGTGCAGCTTTTCAAGCATCCGCTGCAAGAAGAAATTCGCGGGCTTTGGGGGAGCTTGAAACTGCGGGTTTTTCAGGCCAAGCCTGCACCTTGAAGCCCGCCGAAACGGCTACCCAGGTTCACTGAATGGGGTCAGCCCCATGCTCCGCGTAACAAATGCCGCGTGTAGCTCAGGTAACGCAGCCCGCCCGGGTGCAGCAGGCTGTGCGCGTGGCAGCTGAAGGCGTCACGGCGCCGTCCGGCCTGCCAGGCGAGCACCGAAGCGTCGTGCCAGGCGGCACCGCGTTTGCGCTGGAGCTGGCGTGCAATGTCCGCAGGTGGCTGGCAGGCCAGCATGCGGTCCAGCAAGGGAATGAGTGCCTGTTGGTAGGCGCCCGATTTGGACAATGAACCTGCGGTGTCATGGCATCTGAAGCCCGGTGTGTTGAGCGTGCCGATGCGCCTCCGGTCCATGCCCAGTCGAAACGCCAGCCAGGTCCATTCGGCAAACGGGGGTGGGTTTTCAAAATAGGCCTCACCCACCGAACTGCTGCGGTACAAGGCGTTGCAGCTGCTTAACCAGTTGAAAGCCATCAGCGCGGCTAAGGGCGCCTGGCTGACACAAGTCAGATCGCTCTGCCAGAGGTGGTCGGCGCCTTGGCGGTGGCGAAACCCGTTACCAATCACCAGGTCGAGCGTGTCGTTGTGCGCCAGCACCGCGGCGCGGGCGTCCAGCGCACCGGGCAACAACTCGTCGTCATCGTCCAGCGTGGCAAAAAATGCTGTGCGCACGGCCTGGCGCCCGCGCCATACGGCAAGGGGCGACGAGGGCACGGACTGGTACTGAAAGCGCACATCGGGCTGGGCCAGCAGCCATTGGCACAGGGCCGGGTCAAAGTGGGGCCCGTTCACCACCACGTGGATGGGCACGGCCTCACGGCTGGCCTGGCGGATGGAGCCAATGGCGCGTTGCAGAGGCGCTGCGCGTTGGGCGTTGGCCAACGTCGGGAT
>JBIKZP010000271.1:0-4227 GCA_044354655.1 Rhodoferax sp.
CCGTTTTTAACAACGCGCTTCCACTCTGTACCCTTTTGCCACTGCACACCACCCGCAATCAGGCGCTGGGCCTGTGAGCGGGTGCTGGCAAAGTGGCGAGCCACCAACAATTGATCAGCACGCATGCTTAGGGCGAATCAATAGCGGTAAGAGTTGGCCTTGTACGGGCCGGCCTTGCTCACGCCAATGTAGGCGGCTTGTTCGTCGCTCAGCTCGGTCAGCATGGCGCCGACTTTCTTGAGGTGCAAACGCGCCACTTTTTCGTCCAGGTGCTTAGGCAAGACATAGACCTTGCCGGCCTTGTATTCCTTGGGCTTGGTGAACAGCTCGATCTGGGCAATGGTTTGGTTGGCAAAGCTGGAGCTCATCACAAAGCTGGGGTGGCCGGTGCCGCAACCCAGGTTCACCAAACGGCCTTTGGCCAGCAGAATGATGCGTTTGGAAGGCGTTTTGCCTTTGGCCGGGAAGATCACGTGATCGACCTGGGGCTTGATCTCTTCCCACTTCAGCTTTTCCAGGGAAACCACGTCAATCTCGTTGTCGAAGTGACCGATGTTGCAAACGATGGCCTGGTCTTTCATGGCCGCCATGTGCTTGTAGGTGATGACGTTCTTGTTGCCCGTGGCCGATACAAAAATGTCAGCCTTGTCAGCCGCGTATTCCATGGTGACCACTTTGTAGCCTTCCATGGCCGCTTGCAGTGCGTTGATGGGGTCGATCTCAGTCACCCACACCTGGGCGCTCAAGGCGCGCAGTGCCTGGGCACTGCCCTTGCCGACGTCGCCGTAGCCAGCCACCAGGGCCACCTTGCCGGCAATCATCACGTCGGTGGCGCGCTTGATGGCGTCCACCAAAGATTCACGGCAACCGTACAGGTTGTCGAACTTGCTTTTGGTGACGGAGTCGTTCACGTTGATGGCGCGAAACGCCAGCGTGCCCTTGGCCGACATTTCGTTCAGGCGCAGCACGCCGGTGGTGGTTTCTTCCGTTACGCCAATGATCTGCTTGAGGCGGCGGCTGTACCAGGTAGGGTCAATCTTGAGCTTGGCTTTGATGCTGTTGAAGAGGCAAATTTCTTCTTCGCTGGTCGGCTTGGACAAGACCTTGATGTCTTTCTCGGCCTTGGCACCCAGGTGCATCAGCAAAGTGGCATCGCCGCCGTCGTCCAGAATCATGTTGGGGCCTTCGGTTTTGGAACCTTTGGGGCCGAACTCAAAAATGCGGTGGGTGTAATCCCAGTAGTCCACCAGGTTCTCGCCCTTGTAGGCAAACACGGGGGTGCCCACTGCTACCAGCGCGGCAGCCGCGTGGTCTTGCGTGGAGAAAATGTTGCACGAAGCCCAACGCACTTGCGCGCCCAGCGCTTGCAGGGTCTCTACCAGCACGCCGGTTTGAATCGTCATGTGCAGCGAGCCGGTAATGCGCGCGCCCTTCAGGGGCTGCGCCTTGGCGAACTCTTCACGAATCGACATCAGACCAGGCATCTCGGTCTCGGCAATGGTCAGTTCCTTGCGGCCCCAGGGCGCCAGGCTCAGGTCGGCAATCATGTAGTCTTGTTTCTGGGCAAATTTCAATACGCTCATCGATAACTCCAAATAAATTTGAAAAAATGACCACGGTTCGAGCAACACGCTCAAGGCAAAACTCTGGGGGAGAGACTCACCTCACAGAACCGTGGGTGAGCGCAGTTGATGCGGGGTTGATCAAGTCTTGGCCAACCACCGGGTCCGAGCCTCGTTCACCTGGTGTGAACTGCAACGCTCCTCGGAATGGGCGCGATTATACGGGCTTGGGAGCTGAGCTACTTCAGTCGCCCGTTTGATACGGAGTTACAGGTTCGAGTTCAAGGTCAAGCAACAACTCCAAGCGGGTTGCAGAAACCCAGGTTTCTCTTTTAAATTGCTGGTGATAACGATCAATATCTGCAACAGAGCGCGCGGCAACGGCATCTGCTTTTTTCTGTGATTCACTTCTCATGTAATAAACAAGAAAATCCCCTGCCTCGGATGATTCGAGAAAGACCGATTCAATCGTGACACCTTCAGCCCGTAGTGTTTGAAGCGCCTCACTCCGGTGCTCAGAAATATATTGCGCCCATCTCCGAGCTTGGGGCAATGATCCCGGCTGCAGGCGTATGCGGGCGCATGCTGGTTTGTGAAGTTCAGACATAAAAGCGTGGTGCTCCTGAAAATGTGTATTTGTATATTGTGTATTAGGGGTCAGATTCCAATTAATCGAGCCCGCGCTGCCTGACTACACTGACCCCGATGAACCCCCATGCCCCCGCGCTTGCAGCGACTCACCACCATGTCTGCTTTTTTCGCATTGGCGATGCCATGCGCTGCCGCAGCGTCAGTGCGCACGTGCTGACGGCCACGCTTGAGGTGCCGGCGCCGCCCGCTAAAGTGACGGCCGACTGGCAACGCGAGGTGTCGCTGCATCTGGCGCTGGTGCCGGGCGACGTCGAAGCTTTGCCGCTGGCCCGCACACGCTTGCGCTGGCCTGAATTGCGCCACTGCGTGCAAGCTATGTCGGACTGGACACGCACGCTGGGTTTGCCGCTGCTGGCCGACTGTGAACTGGCCCTGATGGCCTGCCGCGGCGCCAGGTACCACCACGACGGCGCGCAGTACGGCGGTGCCGCCTTTGCCAACCTGTTTTTGAGCGAAGACCGGGGGCTGGACTTGCATTTCCCTTTCACCGGCCAGCGCATTCCTTTGGTCAGGGGCACGGCCGTGGTGTTTGACACGGGCCAGCCGCACGCAGTCATTCCACGTGGCAGTACGGGCTTTGATGCGGCTGACTTTGCCCACGGGCTTGATCGCACGCAATTGTTTTTAACCTGGGAACTGCCCCTGGAAAACGCCGGGGTGGTGCGTGCGCTACAAATCGAAATTGACACCGCCCCCGCAGCCGCCCTGCAGCTAGATGAAGCACAAGTCTGGGTGCATGGCGCGCCCGCCGAAGTGTGCCCGGCGACAGGCCAGTGGTGCGCGCCAGAGCCCGCGTGAACAGGCTTGAGGGAGCCTGAAACGACTAACACCTCGCTTGACAACAAAGACCACGGGGGTTCAAAAAATCAGATTGCCGCGACCACGTGGCGACAATCGGCCCGCTGGCCGGCACCGGGGTTACCAGCCCCCAAAACCCTGCATCTTTAGAATCAGCACCTTTGGTTCACTTTGCCTTCCATGACTTTTCTTGCTGAAACCCGCCGCCGCCGTACGTTTGCCATCATTTCTCACCCTGACGCGGGTAAAACCACGTTGACGGAGAAGCTCTTGCTGTTCTCGGGTGCGATTCAGATTGCCGGCTCGGTGAAGGCGCGCAAGGCCACGCGCCATGCCACTTCGGACTGGATGGAGATTGAAAAGCAACGGGGTATCTCGGTGGCCTCCAGCGTGATGCAGATGCTCTACCGCGACCACGTGATTAACCTGTTGGACACGCCCGGCCACAAAGACTTTTCAGAAGACACCTACCGGGTGTTGACCGCCGTGGACTCGGCGCTGATGGTGATTGATGCGGCCAACGGGGTGGAGGCGCAAACCCGCCGCCTGATTGAGGTGTGCCGCCAGCGCAACACGCCCATCATTACCTTTGTCAACAAGATGGACCGCGAGGTGCGTGAGCCGCTGGACATTCTGGACGAGATTGAACGCGAGTTGGGCATGCCTTGCGTGCCCATGACTTGGCCGGTTGGCCAGGGCAAGACCTTTGGCGGCATCATCAATTTGCGCACCGATGCGATGACGGTGTTTGAGCCCGGCAGCGACCGCGGCCCCAAAGACTTCACCACTATTCCCCTGGCCGACCAGGCCGCTTTGACCAAGCGTTTTGGCCATGAGTTTGAGAGCGCCTCGGAGAGCATGGAGCTGGCCACGGGTGCGTCCCCCTCTTGGGACCGCGAGGCCTTTTTGGCGGGCAAGCAAACCCCGGTGTTCTTTGGCTCAGGCGTGAACAATTTTGGTGTGATGGAGGTGCTGGACGCGCTGGTGGACCTGTCGCCTAGCCCGCAGCCGCGCACCAGTTCGCTGCAGGTGAACAAGCAGCCGGTGGTGAAGCAGATTCAACCTGAAGACGACTACTTCTCGGGTGTGGTGTTCAAGGTACAAGCCAATATGGACCCCTCGCACCGTGACCGCATTGCCTTTGTGCGCATGGCCTCGGGCAAGTACACGCCGGGCATGAAGCTCAAGGTGATGCGCACCAGCAAAGAGCTGCGCC
>JBIKZP010000272.1:0-4224 GCA_044354655.1 Rhodoferax sp.
TCCCTGCTGGAGCGTGCCGCGCATTGTTCTGACGTGCATGTCGTCGTGCCAAAAGCCGCCAATGACCTGGCGGCGATTTTGTACACCAGCGGCACCACCGGCCGCTCCAAGGGGGCCATGCTGACGCACGGCAATTTGCTCAGCAACGCAACGGTTCTCAAAAGCTACTGGGGTTGGCGCCCTGCCGCACAGGGCGGCGACGTGCTGATTCACGCCCTGCCCATCTTTCATGTGCACGGCCTGTTTGTGGCCATACATGGCGCGCTGCTGAACGGCAGCAAGATGATCTGGTTGTCCAAATTCGACCCCAAGCTGGTGCTGCAAAAAATGCCGCAAGCCACCGTTTTTATGGGCGTGCCCACGCTGTATGTACGGCTGCTGGCCGAGCCCGGCTTGAATGCCGAAGTCACCCGCAACATGCGCCTCTTCATTGCCGGCTCTGCCCCTTTGCTGATTGAAACCTTCACCGATTGGCAGGCCCGTACCGGCCACACCATTTTGGAGCGCTACGGCATGAGCGAGACCACCATGCTCACCTCCAACCCTTACGACGCAGGGCAGGGCGAACGGCGTGGCGGCACGGTGGGTTTCCCCTTGCCTGGCGTCAGTTTGCGGGTCATGGACGAGGCCGGCACGCCGGTCGTGCCTGGGGAGATTGGCGGCATTGAAGTCAAAGGCCCGAATGTGTTCAAGGCTTACTGGCGCATGCCTGAAAAAACGGCCGAAGAATTCACCCCTGACGGTTATTTCAAGACCGGGGATGTAGGCCGCATTGACGAGCGCGGCTACGTCACGATTGTGGGCCGCAGCAAAGACCTCATCATCAGCGGTGGCTACAACGTCTACCCGGCCGAGATTGAAGGCTACATCAATGAACTGGCGGGTGTGATGGAAAGTGCGGTTGTGGGTATTCCCCATGCCGACTTTGGCGAGGTGGGAGTGGCCGTGGTGATTGCCAAACCCGGAGCCACCGTGGTGCCAACGCAGATTTTGGCCAGTCTCAAAGCCAAATTAGCCAACTTCAAAGTGCCCAAGCAATGCTTTGTGGTGACCGAGTTGCCACGCAACGCCATGGGCAAGGTGCAAAAAAACCTGTTGCGCGCCCAGTACAGCGGCGCTTGAGTCATGGCGGCCAGTCGGGTCAGCTTGCGCCGGCCCGTGGCTTCACCCGGTATTTCAATTAGCGCAGCACCAGCACCGGCACGAGCGAGTGGGTCAGGACCAACTGTGTTTCGCTGCCCAGCAGCAGTCGTTTGATGCCACGGCGCCCATGAGAGGCCATCACGATCAAATCGCACTTGTTCTTTTTGGCAGTGGCAATGATGGCATCTGACACCAGGTCTGATTTGACGGTGACGCCCTTGGCCTTGACACCTTTGGCCTCTGCCACTTTTTGCACCGCGTCCACAGTGGCTTGAGCGCTGTCTGCCCACTGCTTTTCTACTCGGCTCACTTCGGCCACCTGCAAAGCCATACCGCCTTCAAAGTAACTTTGCGGGTAGCGGGGCACCACTTTCAACACCACCAGGGATGCCCCCGCCAGTGCGGCCAGCTCAATCGCGCTGGTCACGGCTTTTTTGGACAGCGTGGATCCGTCGGTGGCGACAAGAATTTTTTGATACATCGAAAGCTCCGTTTGTTAGAGGTTTCAAGGCTACGCCCTTGCAATAATGGAGTCTTGATATTCGTCAATCAATCTGGCCTCTCCTCCGGTTAACCTACGCGCCCATGTCTATTGCAAGCACCAGCCTCCCGGTTGCCCCCGATCAAGCCCCGGACGAGGCCTTGCAACTTCTGGACGACCCGCAGGAGTGGTCGGCCTTCAGCCGCCCCTACGGTAATCAAGGTAATCAAGCCAATCAAGCCAACCCAACTAACTGCTGGGAATCCCGGCTTTTGATAGAGGGCATGCACTGCGCGGCCTGCGCCATCACGGTAGAAGAAGCGCTGCAACGCGTGCCGGGCGTGCTCAAGGCTGAGGTGAGCGCGGGCAGCCACCGCGCCCGTGTGGTTTGGCGGGCCGACGCCGTGTTGCCCTCCGATTGGATGCAGGCGGTGCAAACCAGTGGTTACCGCGCCGTGCCTGCCAATGATGCCTTTGCCCGTGATCGACGCCAACTAGAAAGCCGCAAAGCGTTGTGGCGCATGTTGGTCGCGGGCCTGTGCATGATGCAAGTCATGATGTACGCTTGGCCGGCCTATATTGCGCAGCCCGGTGACCTCACCCCGGAGATGGAGCAGTTGCTGCGCTGGGCGTCCTGGGTGCTGACCTTGCCGGTCATCCTGTTTTCCTGCGGCCCTTTTTTCTCCAGCGCTTGGCAAGACCTGCTGCACCGGCGTGTCAGCATGGACCTGCCGGTGGCGTTGGGCATGGCCATTACTTTCGTGGTGAGCACTGCGGGCACCTTCGAGCCCAACAGTGTCTGGGGCCGCGAGGTGTACTTCGATTCGCTCACCATGTTTGTATTCTTTCTGCTGGCCGGACGCTGGCTAGAACTGCGCCTGCGCAGCCGTACGGCCGGTGCACTGGAAGCCTTGATGAACCGGCTGCCTGACAGTGTGGCGCGGCTCAAAGCGGATGGCGCATGGGAGCGTGTGGCGGTGCGTCGCTTGTTGCCGGGCGATCTGCTGCGCTTGGTGCCGGGTGAGTGTTTTCCGGCTGATGGCATGCTGATGAAGGGCAGCACGCTGGTGGATGAAGCCTTGCTCACCGGTGAATCGCACCCCTTGCGGCGGGGCCAGGGCGACACCGTGATTGCCGGCAGCTACAACCTCAGTGCGGTGGTGGAGATGCGGGTTGACCAGGTGGGCGAGAACACCCGCTTTGCCAGCATCGTCGCCCTGATGGAAAGTGCCTCGGGCAGCAAGCCGCAGCTGGCGCGTCTGGCAGACCGCATTGCCAAGCCCTTTTTGTTGGCTGTGCTGCTGGCGGCGGGTCTGTCGGCGGTTTTTTGGTGGAGCCGTGACCCGGCCCAGGCCCTGATGGTGGCCGTTGCCGTGCTGGTGGTCACTTGCCCCTGCGCTTTGTCGCTGGCCACGCCTGCGGCCATGCTGGCTGCTGCCGGCGCACTTGCCCGCAACGGCGTTCTGGTGCGCCAGCTCAATGCCTTGGAGGCGCTGGCGGCAGTTGATACGATTATTTTTGACAAAACCGGCACGCTCACACGTGACGCCCTGGTGCTGTTCAGCACCCGGGTACGCGAAGGAGTCACGCCAGAACAGGCCTTGGCTATGGCTGCAGCACTATCGCGTCAGTCGCTGCATCCTGTGTCCAAAGCGTTGGCTGTTGCAGCCAGCCAAGCGCCAGCTGCCCAAGCGTGGCTGGCCGACCAAGTCCTTGAAATACCCGGCCAGGGTTTGTCAGGCCAGGTCTTCCCGCACGCGCCATTGCACGAGGTGGGGCAGGGCGGGGCCATCACACCGGTGCCTCAATTGCTGCGCCTGGGCTCTGCGTCGTTTTGCGCACTGGCGCCTCAGGACGCCGACAGGATTCAAGCCCATTTGAGTGATGCGCAAGGTTGGCTCGCCACTTTTGACTTGCAAGAGGACGTGCGCCCCGACGCGCTGGCCACCCTGAATGCCTTGCAGCAGGCGGGGGTCGCCCTGCATATCGTCTCGGGTGACCAGCCGCAGGCCGTGGCCCGGGTGGCGCAAGGCCTGGGTTTGCGCAACTACCAGGCCGCCTGCTCGCCGCAGGACAAGCTCGACGCCTTGCAGCGCCTGCAGCAAGCCGGCCACCAGGTTGCCGTGGTGGGCGATGGCTTGAACGACGGCCCTTTGCTGGCCGGCGCACAAGTCTCCTTTGCCCTGGGCCAAGCTGTGCCGCTGGCGCAGTCGAAAGCCGACTTTGTGGTACTGGGCGACCAGATCATGGGGGTGGCCAGCAGTTTGTTGTTGGCCAGACGCACTTTGCGCGTGGTGCGACAAAACTTGGCCTGGGCCGCAGCCTACAACGCAGTGTGCGTGCCCCTGGCTGTGGTGGGCTGGCTGCCGGCTTGGCTGGCGGGCCTGGGTATGGCCAGCAGCTCTTTGCTGGTGGTGCTCAATGCGCTGCGCCTGTCAAGAAGCCGAAAGCTGGCTTCACCACAATAACCCCCCTGGAGGCCCTTTGTGGACATTCTGTATTTGTTGATCCCACTGTCCGTCATTCTGGTGTTTTTCATCATTGGCGGGCTTTGGTGGGCTATTTACCGCGGCCAGTTTGATGACGTGGAGAGTGAAGGC
>JBIKZP010000273.1:0-4218 GCA_044354655.1 Rhodoferax sp.
ACTGCATCAGCGCCGTGAAGCGGGGCGAGTACTGGCGCTTCAAAATCTCATGGGCCTTGACTTCAAATTGCTGCAGCTCATTGACCGGCAGGTAAATACGGCCCCGCAGCGCGTCTTCACCCACGTCGCGGATGATGTTGGTGAGTTGCAGTGCCTGCCCCAGTTTGTGGGCGTAGTCCAGGGTTTGGGGCTGGGTATGGCCAAAAATGTTGGCGGCCACCTCGCCCACCACCCCGGCGACCAGGTGGCAGTAACGCTGCAGACCCGGGTAATCGAGGTAACGGGTTTGTGTGAGGTCCATTTGGCAGCCTTCAATGACGGCTTGCAAATGGCGTTGCTCAATCTGAAAGTCGGCCACCAGAGGCATCAGGGCCTGCATCACTGGGTGGCTTGGTGTGCCGGCAAAGGACTGCGCCACTTCAGACTGCCACCAGGCCAGCTTGGCGCTGGCCACACCGGCATCCACCATGTCGTCCACTACGTCATCAACCTCGCGGCAAAAGGCATAAAAGGCCGTGATGGCCGCACGCCGGGCTTGGGGCAAAAACAAGAAGGCGTAATAAAAGCTGCTGCCCGAGGCGGCGGCTTTTTGCTGGACATAGTCTTGGGGCGTCATAGGGGGCGTGTGGCGTAGGCGGCTAGTTTAAAGCGCTAGGCTGGCGCGAACGGCCCCAGGCGCTAATCGACCTGGCGCATGGGCTTAGCGCATGCACCAGGCGCGCCAAACCATCGTGGGCAGGTCGGCCTGTCCGAGCTTGGGACGTTGGCGCCAGGTGGCAAATTGCAGGGCTTCTATTTTGTCGAGCAGGCGCAGTCCGCCTTGCACCACCAGTCGCAGCTCCCAACCGGCCCGCCCCGGTAGGCGGCAGGCTAGCGGGGCGCCTTGGCGCATCAGGTGGCGGGCTTCTTCAATAGAGTGAGCGACCATGGCCGCGGCCTGGGGTGAGGTGCTTTGGGCCTGCAAGTCGGCGTCTTGCACCCCAAAGCGCAGCATGTTGGCTTGTGTGGGGTACCAGCGCTGGCGCGGCAGGTCTACGCTCAGGTCTTGCCAGAAGTTGATCAGTTGCAGGGAGGTGCAAATCTGGTCACTTTGTGCCAGTGAATGGGCGTCCACCACGCCGTAGAGGTGCAGCAACAGGCGCCCCACCGGGTTGGCCGAGCGGCTGCAATAGTCCAGCAGATCGGCCTCCGTGGCGAAACGCTGGCCGGCGGAGGTCATGCGTACGTCTTGCTCGAAGGCGTCAAGCAACTGCTCCAGCAGATGCGTGGGGAGCTTGAATTCATGCATCACCGGCCCCAGGGGCTGGAACACACCCGGCCATTTGCCACTGGTGGGCTGATGCTGGGCCGTGGCGCGTAAGTCGTCGCGAAAGCATGCCAGGTCGCTCAGGCGACTGGAGGCGCTGGCTTCGCCTTCATCGGCGAGGTCATCACCGGTGCGGGCAAACCAATAAATGGCGGCTATGACCGGGCGCAGGCGCGGCGGGCACAACCAGGAGGCGACTGGAAAGTTTTCGTAATGGTCGACCGCCCGGGCCTGTGCTGTTGGGGAATGGTTTTCTGGGGTCAATGCTTAGCCTGTTTGACAATTAAATGAAGTAAATTAAAATTAATAACCATGAGGTCATTAAATAAGATGACCGCCACAGCGTTTTATTCTGCGCTGCTCAAAAATTTTCCCAAGGGAGTTCTGTCTTACATGTTAGCCAAGCTATTTTCTGCCGTATTCGTCCCGCTGGGTTGCACCTTGTTGCTGGTCGGCTGCTCTAAGCCCGTGCCGGTGGAAGAGCCGGTGCGCTCGGTCAAGGTGTTGACCGTGGGCATGCAGTCTATGGAGTCGGGGCTGGAATTTGCCGGTGAAGTGCGGGCCCGCGTGGAGTCTCGCCTGGGCTTTAGAGTGGGCGGGAAGCTGACGGAGCGGCCGGTGGAAGTGGGGCAACGGGTCAAGGTGGGGCAGGTGCTCGCGCGTATTGACCCGCAGGATTACAAGCTGGCCCAGGACGCAGCACGCGCCCAATTGGCCAGCGCGGTCACTAACCGGGACTTGACGGCAGCTGAATTGAAGCGCTTCAAAGACTTGCGCGATCAAAATTTCATCAGTTCTGCCGAGTTGGAGCGTCGCGAAGCGGCTTTCAAGGCCGCGCAGGCCCAGCTGCAACAGGCGCAGGCCCAGTTGACTGGCCAGGCCAACCAGCTCTCTTATGCCACGCTGGTGGCCGATGCCGCCGGAGTGGTGACCGCCGTTGAAGCTGAGGTGGGGCAGGTGGTAGCAGCCGGAACGCCGGTGGTGCGTCTGGCCCAGAATGGCACACGCGATGTGGTGTTTTCGGTGCCCGAAGACAAGGTGGCCGCCATTCGCCTAGGCTCGCTGGTCGATGTACGCGTTTGGGGCGCCGCCCAAACGGCGCTCAAAGGTGCGGTGCGCGAGGTGGCCGCGAGCGCCGACCCTGTGACCCGTACGTTTGCAGTGAAAGTGTCCATTGACAGCGCCAACGCGCCCCCCTTGGGTGCGACGGTGACGGTTCTGCCGCAGGTGTTTGACAACAAGAGCCAGCAGGTCATCAAGCTGTCGACTTCGGCTTTGCAGCAGGACGGCAATGGCACGGCGGTCTGGGTGCTGGATCCTGCGACCATGACGGTGCAGTTGCAGCGCGTGCAGGTAAGCACAGCTGACGGCAACAGCGCCGTGATTGCCGCAGGCCTGGTGCCCGGCCAACTGGTGGTCGTGGCGGGTGTGCACGTGCTGTCGCCCGGTCAAAAAGTGACGATCTACCAGGACAAGCTTGCCGTGTCTCAGGCCAATGCGCAAAAAGCGGCACGTGAGGCGGCTACTTCTGCGGCAACGCCCCCGCCAGCTCCCAAGCTAGCGCCGGCAAGTGCCGCGAAGTGAGGCGGCTATGAACACTGAACAACCCGCAGCGCGTTTCAACCTGTCTAAATGGGCGCTGGAGCATGCGGCCCTGACCCGTTACCTGATGATTGTGCTGCTGCTGCTGGGCACGGCGGCTTATTTCCAGTTGGGGCAGGACGAAGACCCGCCCTTTACCTTCAGGGTGATGGTGGTGCGCAGTTACTGGCCCGGCGCCACGGCGCAGCAAATGGCCGAGCAGGTGACCGACAAAATTGAGCGTTCATTGCAAGAGGTGCCGTTTGCCGACAAGATTCGCAGCTACTCCAAGCCGGGTGAGTCGCAAATCATTTTTCAGATCAAAGACACCTCCAAGGCGTCTGACGTGGCCAACGTCTGGTACGCCGTGCGTAAAAAAGTAGGTGATATGCGTGGCACGCTGCCTGCCGGCGTGGTAGGCCCATTCTTCAATGACGATTTTGGCGATGTGTACGGGGTCATCTATGCGCTGCAGGCTGACGGCTTTAGCTACGCCGAGGTCAACCGAATTGCCGAGGATGTGCGCCAAAAACTTCTGCGCGTGACAGACGTGGCGAAGGTGGAGTTGTTTGGCGCGCAGGACGAAAAACTGTTTGTCGAAATTTCACAAAAGCGCCTGGCGCAATTGGGCCTGGATATGAACCAGGTGCTGGCCCAACTCGGTCAGCAAAATGCCGTGGAGTCGGCAGGCGCCATTCACACGCCAGCCGACATCGTGCAGGTTCGCGTGGCAGGCCAGTTCAATGCGGTGGATGACCTGCGCGCCATGCCGATTCGGGGCGCTTCGGGCAACCAGTTGCGCCTGGGGGATATTGCGGACATCAAGCGCGGCTACTCCGACCCGCCTAGCGTGAAGGTGCATCACCAGGGCAAAGAAGTCATTGCGCTGGGGGTTTCCATGGTGAAGGGTGGCGACATCATCACCCTGGGCAAGGCGCTGAAAACGACGTTCATAGGTATTGAAAAAAGCTTGCCCGCCGGGGTGCAACTGGTGCAGTTGCAGGATCAACCGCAGGCAGTTGCCAAATCGGTCAATGAGTTTGTGGGGGTGCTGATTGAGGCGGTGGCGATTGTGCTGGCGGTCAGCGTGATTGCCTTGGGCTTTCACCGCCGTCCCGGCGTGCACCCGCTGTGGCGGCGCTGGTACATCGACATTCGTCCGGGTCTGGTGGTAGGCATCACCATACCGCTTGTGTTGGCGGTCACCTTCCTGGCCATGGATTACTGGGGCATTGGTCTGCACAAGATTTCGCTGGGCTCGCTCATCATCGCGTTGGGTCTGCTGGTGGATGACGCCATCATTGCGGTTGAAATGATGGTGCGCAAGATGG
>JBIKZP010000274.1:0-4204 GCA_044354655.1 Rhodoferax sp.
TGGCGTTCACACCGCCATTGAACAAAAAGTGTCCTTTATCTGCTTTACTTCTACCGGTGGCGCACGCATGCAGGAAGGCCTGCTCAGCCTGATGCAAATGGCCAAAACCAACGCCTCACTGACCCATTTGGCCAAAAAAGGCTTGCCCTACATCAGCGTGTTGACCGATCCCACCATGGGTGGTGTCAGCGCCGGTTTTGCTTTTTTGGGTGATGTAGTGATTGCCGAGCCCAAGGCCCTGATCGGCTTTGCGGGTCCACGTGTGATTGAAAGCACCGTGCGAGTCACCTTGCCTGAAGGTTTCCAACGTGCCGAATTCTTGCAGACCAAAGGTGCGATTGACTTTATCTGCGACCGCCGTGAACTGCGTAAAACCATTGCCAACACCCTGGCCATGTTGCAACGCCAACCGGCAGACGCGGTCGGCTAAGCCCCGACTGGGTTGAGGCTCTTCTCAGCCCATCAGCAACACCCAGCCCTGCAACTGGCCCACCACAATTGAGGCCACTTGCAGCAACACCAGCAGCGCCAGGGTAGACAAATCGATGCCGCCCACCAAAGGTATATAGCGGCGTACCGGTGCCAGCAGTGGCGCGCACAAGCGGTCAATTAAATCAGCTACGGGTGAGCGACTGGGCATCCAAGACAAGAGCGCATAAACAATCACCAGCCCGGTCATGCCCGACAGCGCCATACGCACCACGCCAAATACCGCCAGAATGGCCAGTGAACCTACGCCGCTGTGGCCCCCGGCCAACAACCACAGCACCAGAAACTGCAGCAGCTCCAGCAGCAAGACCGCCACCAGGCTGGCCAGGTCCCAGCGCCCCAATGGCGGCACGATTTTTCTCAGCGGCAGCACCAACCAATCCGTCAGGGCAAAGATAAAGCCGCCCAGCGGATTGCCTGAGCGGCTGGACATGGGAATGCGCTGAAACTGCATGTACAGGCGCAGCAGACAAGCCCCGCCTATTAAACCGGTCAAAACTTCAAGCAAGAGTGAAATGATGGGGTAGAGCATGGGCGATTTCCAAGGCGACTGGCCCCGCGCCAAGGGCTGCGCGGAGGGCTTGCAGGGTTGAAGACAAAGTTATTCTTGCCGAATCATAGCGGCGAGGCGCAGGCCATTTAAAATCAGCCCTTTTAGCTTAAGGGCAGCTTTCATACCCTGTCAGCTGTGGCCCCTGGGAATCATCACCCGACCAGCCCTCTAGACCTTGTACGCTCGATTTGCCTTTTCCCTTTACCGTTTTCAATTTGTGCCCCATGTCTGACCACAACACCCCACCAGCCGCCCCCCAGGATGAAAACCAGCTGATTCTGGAGCGTCGCGAGAAGCTCAAGGCCATTCGCCAGCAGCAGGCACTGGGCAAGGGCGTGGCCTTCCCCAACGATTTCAAGCCGGCTCACCATGCCGACGCTATTTTTGCCGCCCACCAAGGTCAAACCCCTGAAGGCTTGCTGGAGCAAGGCGCCATCGTCACCGTGGCCGGGCGCATGATGCTCAAGCGTGTCATGGGCAAGGCCAGCTTTGCCACCTTGCAAGACAGCACCGGTCGCATCCAGGTCTACATCAAGGGTGAGGAAGTGGGTGAGGAACTCTACGCCAGCTTCAAACACTGGGATTTGGGCGACATCGTGGGCGCCGTTGGCCGGGTCTTTAAAACCAAGACGGGCGAACTGTCCATTCATGCCACCGAAGTGCGCCTGCTGACCAAAAGCCTGCGCCCCATGCCCGACAAGTTTCATGGCATGAACGACCAGGAGGTCAAGTATCGCCAGCGCTACGTGGACCTGATGACCGACGAAGACGCCCGCAAACGCTTCACGGCCCGCTCCAAGGCGGTCAGCGGTATCCGCGAGTTCATGGTGGCGCACCACTTTCTGGAAGTTGAAACCCCCATGCTGCACCCCATTCCCGGGGGTGCCAATGCCAAGCCCTTCACCACGCACCACAATGCGCTGGACCAGCAGATGTTTTTGCGCATCGCCCCCGAGCTGTACTTGAAGCGGCTGATTGTGGGTGGCTTTGACCGCGTGTTTGAGATCAACCGCAGCTTTCGCAACGAAGGCATCTCGGTGCGTCACAACCCCGAATTCACCATGATGGAGTTCTACGCCGCGTACTGGGACTACCAGGACCTGATGACCTTCACCGAAGCACTGATTCGCGATGCCGCGCAGAAAGCCGTGGGCACACTGGCCCTCAGCTACGGCGGCAAGGCGGTCGACCTGAGCCAGCCATTTGAGCGCCTCACCATCCATGAAGCCATCTGTAAATACACCGAAGCAGCCCTGCCGCTGGAAGACGGCAGTGGTTTGCGCGTGGACAACGCCGCCTGGCTCATCAACGCCCTGCGCAAGCTCGGTCTGTCCGAAGGCAAAAACAAACTCTCCACCCGCTCGCTGGCCAGCCTGCAGGTGATGTATTTTGAAGAAACCGTGGAAGAAAAACTGTGGCAGCCCACCTTCATCTGTGAACACCCGGTTGAGATCTCGCCTCTGGCCCGCGCCAGCGACCACAAACCTGGCGTGACCGAGCGTTTTGAGCTTTACATCACCGGCCGCGAATTCGGCAACGGCTTCTCCGAGCTCAACGATGCCGAAGAACAAGCCGCCCGCTTTCACGCCCAAGTGGCGGCCAAGGACAGCGGCGATGACGAAGCCATGTACTACGACCACGACTTCATCCGCGCCTTGGAATACGGCATGCCGCCCACCGGCGGTTGTGGCGTAGGTCTAGACCGACTGATGATGCTCTTGACTGACAGCAGCAGCATCCGCGACGTGATTCTGTTCCCGGCCCTGCGCCGCGAAGCCTGACCGAAAGCTGGCGGCACAAGCGCATTGACGGAGATCGTCATGACAGTCCACGCGCTACGCTACCTGCAAGGTTACCCGCCAGACGTGCTGGCCCAAGTGGCGCAACTGCTGGCAGACAACCGGCTGGGTGAGCGGCTGAAGAAAAAATACGCCCAGGCCCACGCGGTGCGCACCGACAAAGCGCTCTACGACTACGTGCAAGAACTCAAACAAGACTACTTGCGCGGTGCCGAAACGCTGAGCAAGGTGGCCTTCGACAGCAAGTTGCATGTGGTGCAACACGCGCTGGGCACACACACCACCATCTCGCGCGTACAAGGCAACAAACTCAAATCCAAACGGGAGATTCGCATTGCCTCCCTGTTCAAGGACACGCCGCCCGAGTTTTTAAAGATGATCACGGTGCATGAGCTGGCGCACTTGAAAGAACGCCAGCACGACAAGGCGTTTTACCAACTGTGCGCCTACATGGAGCCCAGCTACCACCAGCTTGAATTTGATGTGCGCCTGTACCTGACGCACCTAGAGGCCACCGGCAAGCGCTTGTGGGGGGCCACCCTGCTGGACAACGCCAGCCCGGACTCAGCCGACGTTGCACTCCCGACGTAAGAGCGCCAGGGCGTCGTTCAGCGCGTAGTCCATGTCACTTTGCAGCGTGCGCTGCGACTCTTCCATGAAGTCTTGCCACAGTGCGGTGTAGCCCTCCTGCAGCGGCTGGGGCGCGTGGGTCTGAATAAAGGCCTCGGCCAGGTCTGGCTGCAGGCCGCTTTTGCGAATCTTGCGAATCAGGGTGGCAGCGGTTTTTTCGGTCAGCAGGGTTTTGGGCGGGCTGCCCGCGGCCACACACAAAAAGAGCGTGAGCAGCGAGCCCTCGTCGCTGTGCCCGCCGGTCAATTTTTGCCAAACACCTGAGATCTCGCGCTCAAAGTGGTCTACCTCGGCCAGGCTGTCTTCGAGCCAGAAGTAGCGGCCCATGAAGGCCGGGGTCTGGTCGAACAACTGACGCACCGGCAGGGTCGCGTCCAGAATTTTGGGGCCATCGGCCAGGATGGAGCGCCACAGTTTGTTCACCACCACCTGAAACGCAGGGGGCATGCCTGGCGGCACCACCAGCTTCAAGGCCAGTGTGGCGGGCTCGGATTTGCCCATGTTTTGCTTTTTACGCAGCGCGGTGACCTGTTTTTCAAAGCCCACCCAATCGGGCATTTCCGTGCGCTTGAGTGCCAGCATCAGCAAAGCGGTGCGGATCACGGCCTCAGCGTCCTTGCCCGCATCTTCCAGCGCTGCCTCGTCCAGCCCAAACTGCTCGGCCAGCCAGATGGCCGCGTCGGTGACCTGCGCCACCTGGCTGCGTTTGGCCAGCTCATGGCGGTAATCAGGC
>JBIKZP010000275.1:0-4193 GCA_044354655.1 Rhodoferax sp.
GCCTATGTGCCCGCCATGAGCGACGAGGCCATCATTGTCAAAAACCAGGGAACCATCTTTTTAGGCGGTCCGCCGTTGGTTAAAGCCGCCACGGGCGAGGTGGTGTCCGCCGAAGACCTGGGCGGGGGCGATGTGCACACCCGCCTCTCGGGCGTGGCCGACCACCTGGCGCAAAACGATTTGCACGCGCTGGCGCTGGCGCGTCGTGCGGTTGCCAACCTGAACCGCATCAAACCGGCCGGCCCGCTGCTGACCCAAAGCGTGCCGCCCAAATTTCAGGCGCAGGAGTTGTACGGCGTCATTCCGGTGGACACCCGCAAACCGTTTGACGTGCGCGAGATCATTGCCCGTATCGTCGACGACTCCGAGTTCGACGAATTCAAAGCCCGATTTGGTACCACCCTGGTGTGCGGTTTCGCCCGCATCGAGGGCATGCCGGTGGGCATCATCGCCAACAACGGCATCTTGTTCAGCGAGTCGGCGCTCAAAGGCGCGCACTTCATTGAGCTGTGCTGCCAGCGAAAAATCCCCCTGGTGTTCTTGCAGAACATCACCGGCTTCATGGTTGGGCGCAAGTACGAGAACGAAGGCATTGCCCGCAACGGCGCCAAGATGGTGACCGCCGTAGCCACCGCGCAGGTGCCCAAGTTCACCATCATCATTGGCGGCAGTTTTGGCGCCGGCAACTACGGCATGTGCGGGCGTGCCTACAGCCCGCGCTTTTTATGGATGTGGCCCAACGCCCGCATCTCGGTGATGGGCGGCGAACAAGCGGCCAGCGTGCTGGCCACGGTGCGCCGAGACGGCCTCGAAGCCAAGGGCGGCCAGTGGAGCGCAGACGAAGAAGAAGCCTTCAAGGCACCCATTCGCCAGCAGTACGAGGTGCAAGGCCACCCCTACTTTGCCACCGCGCGCCTCTGGGACGACGGCATCATCGACCCCGCAGACACCCGCCGCGTGCTGGGCTTGGGCCTGTCGGCGGCCCTCAACGCGCCGGTGGCAGACACGAAGTTTGGTATTTTTCGCATGTAATGTGTATGATTCTTAAATTCCATACACATTAAGAGTTTTTCCATGCGAACCAATATCGAAATTGACGACAAGCTCATGGAAGCTGCCATGGCGGCTGGCGGCTTTAAGACCAAGCGCGAGGCGGTGGAGGAGGGCTTGCGCATGATCAAGCGCCGCAAGGCCTATGCCGCATTGTTGGCCGCTTATGGCACGCTGCATTGGGACGACTCTGATGAAGGCTGGACACAGTGGCGCGAGCAACAGGCCTTGCTGGTCAAAGAGGACGAACCCCAATCCTATGTAACTCCCGCGCCGGTGGCTAAGGCTGCATCCGTCAAACGGGGGCGCGCCAAGTGATTTTGGTTGATTCCAGTGTCTGGATCGATTACTTTCGTGGCGCCCGCAATCGGCCGGTGGCGCAACTCCTTGCGTGGCTCAAGGGGGGCGACGCCACCGTGGACCTGGGTGTGGCCGACCTGGTGGTCTTTGAAGTCATGCGGGGCTTTGCCTCGCCCAAAGAGCGAAAGCGCGCCCACGACCTGTTGCTAGCGCTCGATGTGGTTGAAATCGGTGGTCTGAACAACGCGCTGCTAGCCGCCGAGCACTACAGCGCCCTGCGCGCGCAGGGCTACACGGTGCGCAGCCCCATTGACGTGCTGCTGGCCAGCTTTTGCATACGCCATGGGCACATGCTGTTGCACCGTGATGCTGATTTCGACGTCATGGCCGCACTGCGCGGCTTGCAGGTAGTGCGGCATTAACGAGGGCGAACTATGGATCCACACCGCCACTTTCAAACGCTGGCTCGCTACAACGCCTGGGCCACGCAAGCCCAAGCCAATTCAACCCATTAAGGACACCATGTTCAACAAAATTCTCATCGCCAACCGGGGCGAAATCGCTTGCCGCGTGGCTGTCACGGCACGCCGCCTGGCCATTCAGACGGTGGCGGTGTATTCAGACGCGGATGCCAATGCCAAACATGTGGCCGTCTGCGACGAATCGGTGCACATTGGGGGCAGCGCACCCAAGGACAGCTACTTGCGCTGGGAGCGCATCATTGAAGCCGCTCTGGCCACCGGCGCCCAGGCCATTCACCCGGGCTACGGTTTCTTGAGCGAGAACGAAGAGTTTGCGCAAGCCTGCGCTAAGGCTGGGCTGGTTTTCATTGGGCCGCTGCCCGCCAGCATCAAGGCCATGGGGCTCAAAGCCGAGTCCAAGCAGCTGATGGAAAAAGCCGGCGTGCCCTTGGTGCCGGGCTACCACGGCGCCGACCAAGACCCTGCGCTGTTGCAGCGCGAGGCTGATCGCATCGGTTACCCGGTGCTGATTAAGGCCAGCGCTGGTGGCGGTGGCAAGGGCATGCGAGCAGTGGACAAGTCTGAAGACTTTGCCGCGGCGCTGGCCAGTTGCAAACGCGAAGCCATCAACAGCTTTGGCGACGATGCCGTGCTGATCGAGAAATACGTGCAGCGCCCGCGCCACATCGAGATTCAGGTGTTTGGCGACACGCTGGGTAATTACGTGCACTTGTTCGAGCGCGATTGCTCGGTGCAGCGGCGCCACCAAAAAGTGCTGGAAGAAGCCCCTGCTCCGGGCATGACGCCTGAGTTGCGTCAGCAAATGGGCGACGCAGCGGTGGCCGCTGCGCGCGCGGTGAATTACGTGGGCGCCGGCACGGTGGAGTTCATTGTGGAGCAGCGCGCGGGCGGCGCCATGGACTTCTTTTTCATGGAAATGAACACGCGCTTGCAAGTGGAGCATCCGGTCACCGAGGCCATCACCGGGCAAGACCTGGTGGAGTGGCAGTTGCGCGTGGCCAGCGGTGAGCCGCTGCCCTTGCGGCAAGACCAACTCAAGATCAACGGCCACGCCATAGAGGCGCGTATTTGCGCCGAAAACCCGGACAAACAATTCTTGCCTGCTACCGGCCACCTGCAGGTGTACGAGCTGCCCACGTGCATCACCTTTGAGCGTGCCCCGGGCGCCGTGCGGGTGGACTCCGGCGTGCGCCAGGGCGATGCCATCTCGCCGTATTACGACTCCATGGTGGCCAAGCTGATCGTGCATGGCGACAGCCGCGCGCAAGCGCTGTCTCGACTGGACACGGCGCTGGCGCGCACCCACATTGTGGGGCTGCAAACCAATGTGCAGTTTTTGCGTCACGTGGCGCAAAGTCGCTCCTTCGCCCAGGCCGACCTGGACACCGCCCTGATCCCGCGAGAAGCGGCGGTTCTGTTCAACCAGGAGCGCGTGGGCCTGCGCCTGGCCGTGGCCAGTGCCGTGGCGCACACGTTGCAGCAAGAACAGCTGGCGCAAGCTAAAAAGCAAGCGCAAGGTGACTGGCTTGACCCCTGGGCGCAGCGTGACGCTTGGCGCGCCCACGGACCATCGCTGCGCCGCTTTGACTTTGAATTTGCCGCCGAACGCCACACCGTATTGCTGCGCACTTTGCACGACGGCACGCTGCAACTCGAGCTGGCCGGCGAGGTCGCCACGTTGTCGTTTGGTCCGGCCACTCAGGGGCTGGACGTTCGCTTTGGCCTGCAACGCCAGATCGTCAGTGTCTATGCGCAAGGCGCCGTGCGGCACGTGTTCACCAGCCAAGGCGCTACCCAGCTGAGCGTGATTGATGCCCTGGCCCATGCCGGTGATGCCCAAGCCGAAGGCGGGCGCCTGACCGCGCCCATGCCGGGCAAAGTGGTGTCGTTCGCCGTCAAGGCCGGCGACAGCGTCAAGCGCGGCCAAACCCTGGCCGTCATGGATGCCATGAAAATGGAACACACCATTGCCGCCCCCATGGACGGCGTGGTTGCCGAGCTGCTGTACGCCCCCGGCGACCAAGTCACAGAAGGCGCCGAACTGCTCAAACTGGTGGCGTGATGGCAAGATAGTCGACAAGCGCAGTACAGGCAAAAGCCCCGCCATCCACAACCCCGCTTCAATGCTAGGCTCTAGCCCCATGAAAATTACTTTTTGCTGTACTGACACCAAGGCCGAGCCCTGGCTGGAGGGCTTGCGCGCCGCCTTGCCGCAGGCTGAAGTCTCTCTTTGGCAGCCGGGCGCTGCGCTGGCGGACCATGCGGTGGTGTGGGCGCCGCCGCAGCAGTTTTTTGACGAGCAAACGCAACTCCAAGGCGTCTTCAATATTGGCGCTGGGGTCGATGCCCTGCTGAAATTGC
>JBIKZP010000276.1:0-4160 GCA_044354655.1 Rhodoferax sp.
GGTGGGCAGCGCCACAAAATAGGGCAGCTCCTGCACGATAGGGCGCACCTGCGGGTGGTCCCACACGTACTCCAGGATGTCGCCCGGGTGGGTGGCCACGATGCCGACCACCTTGGCCACGTCCAGTGCAGCGCCGCCGCCAAAGCCGATCACGCAGTCGGCGCCATGCGCCTTGTAGGCCGCCGCACCGTCCATCACCTGACTGCAGGTCGGGTTGCCGAACACGCCGGCAAACACCGCCACCTCTAGGCCCTGCAGGTGGGTTTGGAATTCAGCCAGCACCGGCAGTGCGCCCAGTGCCCGGTCGGTCACGATCAGCGGGCGTTTGCAGCCGACCTCCAGCAAGTGGGCGGCCACCAGCTTGCGCGCGCCGGCGCCAAAACGGATGGGGGTAGGGAAGGCGAAGTTGGTAATGCTCATGGTGTCAGATGATCTCGAAGTAACGTTTCATTTCCCAGTCGGTCACGGCGTCCAGCCATTGGCGCCATTCCCAGTCACGGGTGGCGGCAAAGTGGTCGACAAAACCGTCGCCCAGCCAGTCGCGGGCGATCGCCGACTGCTGGAAGTTGCGGGTGGTTTCAATCAGGGTACGCGGTGCGCGCGGGATGTGCTCAGCCCCGACATTGGTGCCTGTGATGGGCGGCGCGGTCAGTTTCAGACCCTTTTCTACGCCGTCCAGTCCGGCGGCAATCACCGCCGCCATCGCCAGATAGGGGTTGACATCGGCGCCCGGGCAACGGGTTTCCAGCCGAGTGGCCTTGGGGCTGCCGGCGATTACCCGAAAACTGGCGGTGCGGTTGTCGATGCCCCAGGTCGGCTTGACCGGCGCCCAGAACCCGTCCACCAGGCGCTTGTAGCTGTTGATGGTGGGCCAGATCATCGGCGCAAAGTCCATCATGCAGGCCACCTGGCCGGCCAGGTAGCTCTCAAACAACTTGCTCATCTTGCGCGGGTTTTTCGCGTCATAGAACAGGTTGGTCTTGCCGTCCGACAGGCTCTGGTGGATGTGGCCACTGCAACCGGGCAGGTTCTGGTGCGGCTTGGCCATGAAGCTGGGCATGATGCCAAAGCGCGCCGCAATCTCCTTGGTACCGGTTTTGAACAAGAGCGCGCGGTCGGCCTGCGCCAACGCCTCGCTGAAACCAATCGCCGCTTCAAACACGCCCGGGCCGGTCTCGGTATGCAAGCCCTCCACCGGCACGCCGAAGGCCAGCATCTCGTCCATCAGCGCGTTGAAGAACGGCCGGTTCTGGTTCATGCGCAGCAGTGAGTAGCCGAACATGCCGGGGGTCAGCTGCTCAGGGCCGACGCCTTTTTTGGCGGCCCAGCTCTGCGGTGTCTCCACAAAGTTGAACCATTCAAACTCCATGCCGGTCATGACCTGGAAGCCCATTTTTTCGGCACGTTTGAGCACCCGTTTCAGCGCCTGGCGCGGGCATTGGGCGTGCGCTGTGCCGTCGGCATTGACAAATTCGCCCAGAAAAAACGGTACGCCGTCATCCCAGGGCACGTGGCGCGCGGTGTCCAGGTCCAGTCGCGCCAGCGCGTCGGGAAAACCGTGCTGCCAGCCGGTGGCGGTGGTGTTGTCGTAGGTGTTGTCCATCATGTCCCAGCCCAGCACCACGTCGCAAAAACCGAAGCCGCCACCGGGATAGGGCTCGGCCGCGCCAAGAAATTTGTCGCGGTGCAGGTACTTGCCGCGCAACACCCCGTCAATGTCGCTCACCGCCACCTTGACCTTGCTGGCATTTGAGCTCCGCACCGCCGCTACGGCAGGATGTTCAAGTGCTGTATTTTTCTTTGAAATTGCCATGTGTATTGGGTCCATTCGTTAGGTTCAGTCGAGGTTTCATCCGACCGCAAAGCGGCTGGCGGCGAACGGTGTCAAGTCCAAAGCTGGCGTACGCCCAGCCACTAGGTCCGCCACCAGAGCGCCACTAATACCACCCAGCGTCACCCCAATATGTTGATGACCAAAGGCATAAATCACCCTAGCCGAATCGCGCGAACGCCCCAGCACGGGCAAGCCGTCGGGCAGCGTGGGCCGCAAGCCCAGCCAGGGCTCACTCGGCGCGCCTAACCCAGGCACTGCGCGTTTGGATGAGAAATGCAGCAAATCCAGCAGGCCCTGGTGGCGCTGCGGTTTCATGCCCGCCAACTCCACCGTGCCGGCCACCCGCAGGCCCTGCGCCATGGGCGTCATGTAAAACCCGCGCTCGGCCCAGCCGATCGGGCGCGAGATAAGGCCGGAGGCGCCCGGGTACATGATGTGGTAGCCACGCTCGACCTCCAGCGGCACCTCGTCGCCACACTGGCGCGCCAGCGGTTTAGAGTGGGCACCTGCGCACACCACCACCCAGTCGTGGCCGGTCTGGCCAGCGTCGGTACTGAGGTGCACCGCGCCGGCTTGTGGTCGTAGTCCGGTGACCGCGCTGCTGGCCATCTGCAGACCGCCCGCCACCAGCGAGGTTGTCAACGCGCGCAGGAAGTCGGCCGGGCTGGACAAAAACCAAGAGCCCTGGTAGAGCACACCCCGGTCAAAAATCGGGGCCAGCCCCGGCTCCAGGCGGGCGATGTCGTCGCGCCCCTGCACCGTGAAGTTGACGCCCAGCGAGCGGCGCAGCGCCCGTGTCGATTCAGACGCGGCAAAGTTAGCAGCGCCCGAGTAAAGATACAGGCACTCGCTGGGCTTCACAAAGGCCGCCAGGTTGGCCTGCGCCGTCATCTGGGTATAGCCGTCTTGCGCCCGTGCCAGCAAGTGCGACAGCGCGGTGGCCGAGGCGGTGTAGCGCCGCCGGCTAGAGCTGGCCAGAAAGCGAAGCAACCAGGGCGTGATCTGCGGCAAGTAGGCCCAACGCAGGCGCAACGGACTGTCGCCCGCCAGCAGATAGCGTGGCAGGTCGCGAAACACCGAAGGGTTGTTGACCGGGATGCAGGCGTAGCTGGCAAAGGTGCCGGCATTGCCAAACGAGGCGCCACCAGCCACGCCGGCCGGGTCATAGACCGTGACCTGGTGGCCGTCCTGCATCAGCCAGTAGGCACTGGACAGGCCGACAAAGCCAGCACCGATGACCGCGACATTGGCCATGGCTCAGGCCCAAAGGGCGGGCTGGCTGATGCCCGTGTCGAGTAGCTTCTGCGCCACCGCCTGACGCAGCTCGGCAGGGCCAATGGCGCCAATGCAGCCGACGTATGTATGGCTTAGGTTGTCAGCCACGAGGTCAATGTTGTTGGGATTCAGCATGGCTGTTGCTTAAATTGGCAGGCGGTCGCGCAGCCGGTAGTAGCCGATCGAGGGGGCCAGAAACCAGGGATTGCCGCTGTATAGCGGTCGGGTTTCAAACGCCAGCCCGTTCAGTGCGGTCTGCCCCTCTTTCAGGCCCAGCACCTGCTGCCCGATGCGCATGCCAAAGTAGCTGGAGGTACCGACACCGGCGCCGCAGTAGCCCATGGCGTAGTGCATGCCCTCGTGCTTACCCAGGTGCATCAGTTCATCAAAGGTGTAAGCAACAAAACCGCACCACGAGTGGCTGATCGGCACCTCGGCCAGTTCAGGGAAAATGGTGGCCATGTCTGCATGCAGCTTGGGGCCACTCACGCGCGGGTTGGTTTCCTGGTGCGACACGCGGCCGCCGAACAAAATGCGTCGCCGGTCGGGCGAGGCGCGGTAGTAGAACACCACCTTGCGGGTGTCGCTGACGATGCGGTTCTTGGGGATCAGCCGATCCATTAGGCCCTCGGGCAGCGGGTCTGTGGCGATCATGTAGCTGCCAATCGGGATCACGCGGCGCTGCAGCCAGGGGGTCAGGTTACCGGTGTAGCCGTTGGTGGCAATCACCACATCACGCGCCAGCACAACACCACGCGCCGTGGTCACGCGAAACTGCGCGCCCTGCTTGTCGATGGCGCTGGCCGGGCAGCGCGGGGCTACCTGCACCCCGGCCGCCAGTGCCCGTTCCAGCAAGCCCTGGTGGTAGCGCGCCGGGTGTACCGAGCAATGCTGCTCATAGACCACGCCACCCCAGTAGCCATCCGAGCCCAGTTCGCGCCGCTGTTCGGCGCGCGGCACCACATGGGCCCGCACCTCCAGGCCCTTGGGCTGCTTGGTCAGCTTGGCAGCCAGGGCTTCGTATTGCGCCGCATTGTGCGCAGCGTGAAAG
>JBIKZP010000277.1:0-4157 GCA_044354655.1 Rhodoferax sp.
GCTCAAGCCTGGTCAAGAGCTGAACCTCGGTGGGGAGGCTGCGTAATCATGGCTGTCATTAAAATGAAACCAACCTCACCAGGCCGTCGTGGCATGGTGAAGATCTCCCGTGATCACCTGTACAAGGGTGCGCCTCACGCGCCTTTGCTCGAACCTCAGTTCCAGCACGCAGGTCGTAACAACAACGGGCACATCACAACGCGTCACAAAGGTGGCGGACATAAGCACCACTACCGTGTGGTCGATTTCCGTCGCGCGAAGGATGGCATTCCCGCTAAAGTCGAGCGTATTGAGTACGACCCTAACCGTTCTGCGCATATCGCATTGATTTGCTACGCCGACGGTGAGCGTAGTTACATCATTGCGCCTCGCGGTCTGGAAGTCGGCGCTACCATCATGAGCGGAGCAGAAGCCCCGATTCGTGTCGGTAACACGCTGCCTATCCGCAACATTCCGGTGGGCTCCATCGTGCATTGCATTGAGTTGCAAATCGGCAAGGGCGCTCAAATCGTTCGCTCTGCTGGCACCTCGGCTACGCTGCTCGCTCGTGAAGGCATCTACGCTCAGGTCCGTATGCGCTCAGGTGAGGTTCGCAAGATCCACATCGAATGCCGTGCAACGCTGGGCCAAGTGGCCAACGAAGAGCACAGCCTGCGTCGTCTGGGTAAAGCCGGTGCCAAGCGCTGGAAGGGCATCCGCCCAACCGTTCGCGGTGTCGTCATGAACCCTGTGGATCACCCACACGGTGGCGGCGAGGGCAAGACCGGCGAAGGCCGTCACCCAGTCGATCCTTGGGGTAATCTGACCAAGGGTTACCGTACCCGTAACAACAAGCGCACGCAGGTCATGATCGTGTCGCGTCGCAAGAAGTAAGGGGTAGGTAAATGACTCGTTCACTCAAAAAAGGTCCCTTTGTCGACCATCATCTGGTTGCAAAAGCTGATAAAGCAGTTGCTACCAAAGACAAAAAGCCGATTAAGACATGGTCGCGCCGCTCAATGATCTTGCCCGATTTCATCGGCCTGACCATTGCCGTTCATAACGGCAAGCAGCACGTCCCGGTCTATATCACCGATCAAATGGTTGGCCACAAGTTGGGGGAGTTCGCGCTCACCCGTACTTTCAAGGGTCACCCAGCGGACAAAAAAGTCCAAAAGAAATAAGGAGGTGACCATGGAAACACGTGCAACCCTTCGTGGCGTTCGTTTGTCGGTCGATAAAGGCCGTTTGGTCGCGGACTTGATCCGCGGCAAGAAGGTGGATCAAGCCTTGAACATCTTGCAATTCACGCAGAAAAAAGCTGCTGTGATTATCAAGAAGGTTCTTGAGTCCGCTATTGCTAACGCTGAGCACAATGACGGTGCCGATATCGACGAGTTGAAGGTTAAAACCATCTTCGTCGAGCAAGGTGCTTCGCTCAGGCGCTTCACGGCCCGCGCAAAAGGTCGTGGCAACCAAATCAGAAAACCCACGTGCCATGTGTACGTGACGGTTGGTAACTGAAAGAGGCCTGGAAGATATGGGACAAAAAATCCACCCAACCGGCTTTCGCCTGTCGATCAGCCGTAATTGGTCTTCACGTTGGTACGCCAATGACCGCGATTTCGCGGGCATGCTGGCCGAAGACATCAAGGTACGCGAGTACCTGAAGGCCAAACTGAAAAATGCATCGGTGTCACGCGTTCTGATCGAACGCCCCGCTAAAAATGCTCGCATCACAATTTTCTCGGCTCGTCCGGGCGTCGTGATCGGCAAAAAAGGCGAGGACATCGAAAACCTCAAGCGCGAACTGGGCCGCCAATTGGGCGTACCTGTTGCCGTCAACATCGAAGAAGTGCGTAAGCCCGAAATCGATGCTAAGTTGATCGCCGACAGCATCACCCAGCAGCTCGAAAAGCGGATCATGTTCCGCCGTGCCATGAAGCGCGCCATGCAAAATGCCATGCGTCTGGGTGCCCTGGGCATCAAGATCATGTCGTCTGGCCGCTTGAACGGTATTGAGATCGCTCGTTGCGAGTGGTACCGCGAAGGTCGCGTGCCACTTCACACCCTGCGTGCCGATATCGACTACGGTACATCTGAAGCCAAAACAACCTACGGCATCATTGGTGTCAAGGTTTGGGTCTACAAAGGCGACACATTGGGTCGTAACGACCTGCCTGCCGCTGTTGAGCCCCGTGCTGATGAAGAGCGTCGTCCACGTGGTCCTCGTCGTGATGCCCGTCCTGGTTCTGACCGTCCTGCGCCTCGCGGTGCTGTGCGTCGTCCCGTGGGTGGTAACACGGCGCCTGCCGATGGCAGCGACAAACCTGCTGAGGCCACTGGTGCCGATGCAAACAAACCCGCCGTTAAGCGCGTCCGCAAGGTAGCCGCGCCAGCTGCAGCAGCTGACGGCAAAGGAGAATAATTATGTTGCAACCCGCTCGTCGCAAATACCGCAAAGAGCAAAAGGGCCGTAACACCGGCATCGCGACTCGAGGCAGCTCGGTCGCATTCGGTGATTTCGGTCTGAAATGTACGGACCGTGGTCGTTTGACTGCCCGTCAGATTGAAGCCGCACGTCGTGCGATTTCCCGTCACGTGAAGCGTGGCGGCCGTATCTGGATTCGTGTGTTCCCTGACAAGCCAATTTCCCAAAAGCCTGCTGAAGTGCGTATGGGTAACGGTAAAGGTAACCCCGAATACTACGTGGCTGAAATTCAGCCGGGCAAGATTGTGTTTGAAATCGTCGGTGTTCCCGAAGAGTTGGCTCGAGAAGCGTTTCGTTTGGCTGCCGCCAAGCTGCCTTTGCGCACCACCTTTGTGTCCCGCATGATTGGCCAGTAATCAGGAGACCATGATATGAAAACTACTGAACTGCGCCAAAAAGACGTCGCCGGTCTGCAAACGGAAGTCAAAGAGCTGCAAAAAGCCCACTTTGGCCTGCGCATGCAAAAAGCCACGCAACAACTCACCAACACAGCCACGCTGCGCACTGCGCGTCGTGACATTGCTCGCGCCAAGACTATTCTTGTCGAGAAGCAACATGCTGAAAAATCCGCCAAATAAGGAGCGATAAATGACGGAAGCTAAAAAATCCCTCAAGCGCACCTTGATTGGCAAGGTGGTCAGCGACAAACGTGCAAAAACGGTGACTGTGCTCATTGAGCGTCGTGTTAAGCACGAGCTCTACGGCAAGATCGTTGGCAAATCCAGCAAGTACCACGCCCATGACGAAAAGGGTGAGTACAAGTTGGGTGATGTCATCGAGATTACTGAAAGCCGTCCTATTTCCAAAACCAAGAACTGGGTGGCCACCCGTTTGGTTGAAAAGGCGTCTCTCGTCTAAGTTCTTCCAGCCTACGGCTGCATGACTTGCAAAAACGGCTCACAATGTGAGCCGTTTTCAATGGTGAATTCAATTAAATATTCTCAGGAGCTATCAATGATCAAAGTAGGCGACACGATTCCCGCAACAACCCTGATGGAGTACTCAGAAGTCGAAGGCGAAGGCTGCAGCATCGGCCCCAATGCCGTGGACGTGGCCAAGGCCAGTGCAGGTAAAACCATCGCGCTGTTCGCCTTGCCCGGAGCCTTCACCCCTACCTGCTCGGCCAAGCATGTGCCAGGGTATGTCGAGAAATTTCCAGAACTCCAGGCCGCTGGCGTGGACGAAATCTGGTGTGTGAGCGTTAACGATGCATTCGTGATGGGCGCTTGGGCACGTGATCAAAAGTCTGTGGGCAAAGTCCGCATGTTGGGTGACGGCGATGCCGCTTTCACCAAAGCCACTGGCTTGACGCTCGACCTCACTGGGCGCGGCATGGGTTTGCGCAGCAACCGGTATTCCATGTTGATCAAAGACGGCAAAGTGGCCTCTCTCAACATCGAAGGCCCCGGTAAATTCGAAGTGAGCGACGCAGCCACTATGCTGGCCCAAGCCAAGGCCTAAGCTAAGAAGTAAGCCAAGAAATTGGCTAAGAAATTAGCCAAGAAATAAGCCAAGGTTAAAGCGTTGACCCTAGAACGTCGGTGCCCAAACGGCATCGACGTTTATAAATCGACCTTGAGGTAGTGCGCCCCTTCTATGGGGTTGTGGTAGTAGGGTGGGATTTCTTCAAACCCCAAATCTTCGTACAGTGCCCTGGCGCTTTCCATGTCATTGAGCGTATCGAGCA
>JBIKZP010000278.1:0-4154 GCA_044354655.1 Rhodoferax sp.
GCCTTGGTGACCGAGGCCGCGGCCTTGCAGACCGACAAGCGCATCACCAACAGCGAAGGTGCCAGCGTGTCGGCGCAGCAGTCGCATTTCTTCAGTGCCCACACCAACGGCTTTCGGGGTGGCTACGCCAGCTCGCGTCATTCGCTGTCGGTTTCACCCATTGCCGGCAAGGGCCAGGACATGCAGCGCGACGCCTGGTACAGCTCCATGCGCTACCCCGGTGACCTGGCCGCACCCGAGGCCATTGGCCGCTACGCCGCCGAGCGCGCCCTGAGCCGTTTGCGCTCACGCAAGATTGCCACCACCGAATGCCCGGTGCTGTTTGAGTCGCCCCTGGCGGCGGGTTTGCTGGGCGCTTTTGTGCAGGCCATCAGCGGTGGTTCGCTGTACCGCAAGAGTACTTTTTTGCTCGATTCGCTGGGCAAGCAGGTGCTGCCCAAACACATCGACATCATGGAAGACCCGTTCATCAAGCGCGGCAAAGGCAGTTCGCCGTTTGACGACGAGGGCGTGCGTGTCAAAGCGCGTCAGGTGGTGGAAGCCGGGCGCGTGCAGGGCTACTTTTTGAGCAGCTATTCGGCGCGCAAACTGGGCATGAAAACCACCGGCAACGCCGGCGGTTCGCACAACCTGATTTTGTCGTCACGCCACACCCGCGCGAGCGACGACCTGGACGCGATGCTGCAAAAACTCGGCACCGGCTTGTTTGTGACCGAGCTGATGGGCAGCGGCGTCAACTATGTCACCGGTGATTACTCGCGTGGCGCCAGTGGCTTTTGGGTGGAGAAAGGCCGTATCGCCTTTCCGGTGCATGAAATCACCATTGCCGGCAATATGAAAAATATGCTCAAAGGCATGGTGGCCGTGGGCGCTGACACCTACAACTACGGCGCCAAAACGGTGGGTTCTATTTTGATCAACCGCATGAAAGTGGCGGGCAGCTGATGGGCCCTTGGCAGCGCCTCACACGCCGCCTCGGTGTGCTGCTGGGCCTGGGCGTCTTGTTGGCGTTGGGTGCTTGTTCTACTGCGCCGCCCGAGGGCATCACATCGGTCACGCCGTTTGAGTTGGCGCGCTATGAAGGCAAGTGGTTTGAAGTGGCGCGCCTGGACCATTCGTTTGAGCGTGGGCTGACCGATGTCAGCGCGACCTACCAGGCACAGCCTGACGGCAGCGTGCGCGTTATCAACCGCGGCTTTGACAGTAAAAAAGGTGAGTGGAAGCAGGCGAATGGGCGTGCGCTGTTTACCGGTGCGACCAACCAGGCCTCCTTGAAAGTGTCGTTCTTCGGCCCGTTTTACGGCGGCTACCATGTGGCCGCGCTCGACCCCGATTACCGCTGGGCGCTGGTGGTGGGACCAAGCCGTGAGTACGTCTGGATTTTGGCCCGTGACCGCCAACTCAGCGCAGCCGTGCGCCAGCAGTTGCTGGACAAGGCCGTGCAACTGCGGTTGCCCACCGAGCAGCTGATCTGGGTCAGCCAGGCGCGCGATGGTGGCTGAGCGCAGCCCCGCCTTTGGCTTCATGCTTTTCTTCAGGAGTCCACTATGAAAGCTATCTGGAACGACACGGTGATTGCACAAAGCGACGACACCGTTGTGGTGGAAGGCAACCACTATTTCCCGCGCAGCGCGGTGAATCCGGCCTTTCTCCAGTTCAGCAACCACAAGACTATGTGCGCCTGGAAGGGCCAGGCGAGTTACTACTCGCTGTTGGTCAATGGCGACATGAATGTTGACGCTGCCTGGTACTACCCCGAGCCCAAGCCCGAAGCACAGTCCATTCGCGACCACATCGCGTTCTGGAAGGGCGTCAAAGTCACGCCTTGAACAGCGTCAACCCACTCAAGACGCCACGGGCAGTTCATCCCAGCGCGTGGTGTAACGCAAGGAGCGTTGGTCGGAGCGCATGGCCCAGCGCTGGGCGGTGCCGCCCACGGCTGGGCGCAGGGTGCCACGCCCATAGGTGCGGTTGAGGTGGTCCATGGCAGCCATCAGGCGTACTGAACGGGCCAGCGCGCCCGGGTCGTCAAACAGCGTTTCCTGGCGTTGGGCCTTGTCTGATAGCAGCATGAGCATCACGCCGACTTTCTTGTAGCGGTAGCCCGTGCGGTAAATTTTTTGCAAACCGAGCTGGGCGGCCCGGTTCAGGGCCAGGCTGTCGTCGCTGGCGTCTGCCAAGGGCACCAGCAGGCCGGCGCTGTATTGGCGGTCACTTTCCCGAAAACGGTTGGTTTGCACAAAAACATAAACGGCCGCTGCAACCGAGCCCTGAGCGCGCAGCTTTTCGGCCGACCGACTCGCATGCAGGGTCACGGCTTCACGCATTTCTTGCAGTGACTCAACCGGTGCGCCAAAGCTGCGCGAGGCCATGATTTGCTGCTTGCGGGGCAACATGTCTTCCAAGGCCAGGCAAGAGACACCACGCAGTTCCTGGCAGGTTCGCTCCATCACCACGCCAAACTGTGCCCGCATGCTCGCTGGCGAGGCTTTGCGTAAATCTTGCACCGTATGAATGCCCATGGCTTGCAGACGTTTGCCCAGGCGCCGGCCTACGCCCCAGACCTCGCTGACCTCAATTTGCTGCATCCACTGCACCCGCTCAGCGCGGGACAGGGCATGCAGGTCACATACCCCCTGAAACACCGGGTTTTTCTTGGCCAGGTGGTTGGCCAGCTTGGCCAGGGTTTTGCTGGGACCACAGCCCACGCACACCGGCAAGCCAGTCCATTGCAAAACTTGCGCGCGCATCTGCTCGCCCATTGCCGCGGCGCCACCGTACAGATGCGCCAGGGTCTCAACGCGCAGAAAACACTCGTCAATGCTGTACACCTCCAACTCTGGGCAAAAACCACGCAGGATGGTGACCACCCGGTTGCTCATGTCGCCGTACAGGGTGTAATTGGACGAGCGCGCTTCAATGCCATGCTCTCTGGCTAGCTCTTTCATCTTGAACCACGGCGTCCCCATCTTGACTCCCAGCGCCTTCACTTCAGCCGAACGGGCTACCGCGCATCCATCGTTGTTTGACAGCACCACCAGCGGCACGCCTTCGAGCTGCGGCTGAAATACGCGCTCGCAGGAGACGTAAAAATTATTCACGTCGACCAACGCAAAACTGGGCGCAGCGCTCATGGCTAGCCGTGCGCGGCGTAACGGCGCACCACGCCCACCACCACACCCCAAATTTGTAGCTCGGCGCCATCCGTGAAGGTGATGGGGGGGTAGTGCGGGTTTTCCGGGTGCAGTTCCACACGGTTCTGGTGTCGGTACAGACGTTTGATGGTGTAGTCGCCGTTCACCACCGCCACGACGATGTCCTGGTTGTGGGCTTGCAACGACCGGTCCACCACGACCTTGTCACCGTCTTCAATGCCAGCGCCCTTCATGGAGTCGCCGCGCACCGTGAACATGAAGGTGGCCGACGGGTGGCGCACCAGGTACTGGTTGAGATCGAGCCCCTCGTCGGCGTAGTCAGCCGCTGGCGAGGGAAAGCCGGCAGACAAGCGGTGTACCAGCAGGCGGGTGCTGCTGGCCTGCGGGCTGGGTGCTGCCAGGCTTGGGGCCTGATGCAGCGTGTGTTGCAGGCGCGATGTTGGAAAAGCGGTCATCATGACTTAATAACTGTATAAATATACAGTTTACAGGGATTGGGGGTGGTACCGCCAGCGCGGGCCGCTTTGCGATACTTGGGGCTATGCAGTTACAAGACATTCTTTATTCCCAGGGCTTTGGCACACGGCGCGTTTGCGCCGGTCTGGTGCAGCAGGGTCTGGTGCTGGTGTATGCACCCGGCAACCCGCTGACGCCCGTCAAGTGCACCGACTCAGCGGCTCACTTTGAAGCGCCAGGTTTGCGCCTGCACGTGCAGGGCGTGGACTGGCCGTACCACGAGAAGGCGTACGTGATGCTCAACAAGCCCACCGCCACCGAGTGTTCACAAAAGCCGTCTACCTACCCCAGCATTTACACCTTGCTGCCGTCGCCGCTGCGCCTGCGGCCGCAAAAAGGCGCCGTGCAGGGCGTGCAGGCCGTGGGCCGACTTGACCAAGACACCACCGGGCTTTTGCTGCTGACCGATGACGGTAAATTCATTCACCGCATGAGTTCGCCGCGCCACCACGTGCCCAAGGTCTACGAGGTGACCGTGAAGCA
>JBIKZP010000279.1:0-4151 GCA_044354655.1 Rhodoferax sp.
TGGCTGCGCTGGACCCGGCCCTGATGGCCAAGTGGGACCGCATCCGGGAAATCCGCGATGTGGTCAACAAAGACATTGAAGCCCTGCGGGCTGCGGGTCAAGTGGGCTCTTCGCTACAAGCCCAGCTGGTGCTCACGCTAGGGGCCGACGATATGGCGCTGCTGCGCAGCCTGGGCGAAGACCTGAAGTTTGTGTTCATCACCTCGGCCATTGAACTGGTCGCGGGCGCGGCCCTGGCCGTGAGCGCCAGCGCCTCAGAAGCCGTCAAATGCGAGCGCTGCTGGCACTACCGTGACGACGTAGGCCATGATGCTGCCCACCCCACCCTGTGCGGACGTTGCACCAGCAATCTGTTTGGCGCAGGTGAATCAAGGGCCTTTGCCTGATGGCCCGCAAGTCGCCCAAATCCTCCGTCAGCTTGAGCCGCGCGGGCGGCGGCATGCTGCAGTGGCTGGCACTGGCCTTGATCATCCTGATCGCCGACCAGTTCACCAAGGTCTTGGTCATTGGCTATTACGACCTGGGCCACAGCACGCCTGTGACCAGTTTCTTCAACCTGGTACGGGTGCACAACAGCGGCGCCGCCTTCTCGTTTCTGGCTGGGGCCGGGGGCTGGCAGCGTTGGTTCTTTACCGTTATTGGCATCGCGGCAGCGGGCTTGATTGTGTGGCTGCTCAAGTCGCATGCCGGACAAAAATTGTTTGCCTTTGCCATGGCCTGCATTCTGGGGGGTGCCATCGGCAATGTGATTGACCGCCTGATGTACGGCTATGTGGTCGACTTTCTGGACTTCCACTGGCTGGGCTGGCACTTTCCAGCCTTCAACCTGGCCGACAGCGCCATCTCGGTAGGCGCGGCCTGTCTGATTCTGGATGAAGTGCTGCGTGTGCGGCGCGGCCGTTAATTCACCGCGTCAATTCATACCGTCATCACGCCAACCCTTACCTAGAAAGCCCGCCCTTGACGCACTTACTGAACCTGTTGGCAGCCATTGCCCTGCTGGTCTGGGGCACGCAACTGGTACGAACCGGCATCTTGCGCGTACTGGGCGCCAACCTGCGTCGCGTGCTGGCGCAAAGTGTCAGCAACCGCTTCAACGCCATGGTCTCTGGCATTGGTGTTACTGCCCTGCTGCAGTCCAGCACCGCCACCTCCCTCATCATTTCTTCCTTTGTGGGGCAAGGCCTGATGACGCTCACCGCCGCGCTGGCCGTGATGCTGGGGGCCGACATTGGCACCAGCCTCATGGCGGTGGTGTTCTCGCTCGATCTGTCCTGGCTCTCGCCGCTGTTCATTCTGGTGGGGGTGGTGCTGTTTATTGCGCGCCAGTCCACTACCGTGGGGCGCGTGGGCCGTATTTTGATTGGCCTGGGCTTGATGCTGCTGGCGCTGCGCCTGGTGACGGTGTCGGCCAGCGTGCTGACGCAAGCCCCTGCCGTTAAAGCGCTGCTGGCCTCGCTGAGCAGCGATCTGTTGCTAGAAATTACTCTGGGCGCCCTGTTGGCGGTGCTGAGCTACTCCAGCCTGGCCATCGTGCTGCTGACCGCCACGCTGGCCTCGACCCAGGTAATTCCGGTCGAGGTGGCACTGGGCCTGGTGCTTGGCGCCAACTTGGGCAGCGGCCTGCTGGCGGTGCTGACGACGCTGGGCGCCAATGCCGACACGCGGCGCGTGCCCTTGGGCAACCTGGTGTTCAAGGTGCTGGGCGTGGCCTTTGCCGCCCCCTGGGTCACACTTTGGTTGCAACACGTCGCGCCCTGGCTCAGCCCCATGGGAGATGCAGCTGCTGTGGTGGTGGGCTTTCACCTGTGCTTCAACCTGCTGGCGGGCGTGCTGTTCATTGGCCTGACACAACTGGTGGCGCGCTGGGTCATGGTCTGGCTGCCGCAAGCCAGCAAGAGCCTGGTGGCAGGTCGACAGCGCCACCTGGACCCGACCGCGCTGGCCACGCCCTCCCTGGCCATTTCTTGTGCAGTGCGTGAGTCCATGCACCAGGCCGACATTGTGGAAACCATGTTGCTCGGGGTGGTGAACGTCATCAAAAACAACGACCTGGCGCTGGCCCAGGAACTGCAAAAAATGGACGACACAGTGGACGAGTTGTACTCCGACATCAAGTACTACCTGACCAAAATCTCCCGTGAGGCCCTTAGCGAAAGCGAGGGCCAGCGCTGGACCGACATCATCAGCTTCACCATCAACATGGAGCAGATCGGCGACATCATCGAGCGCGTGCTGATGGATGTAGAGGATAAAAAAATTCGCCCAGGTCGCGAGTTTTCGCCCGCCGGAATGAAAGAAATCAGCGATCTGCACGAGCGCCTGGTGAGCAACCTGCGCCTGGGCATGAGCGTTTTTTTGAACGGCAATTTGCGCGACGCGCAAAAACTACTGGAAGAAAAAACTCGCTTCCGTGACCTGGAGCGGGCCTATGCCTCCTCGCACCTGGAGCGTCTGGCGGTCAACACCTTGCCCAGCATCGAGACCAGCTCACTGCACCTGGACCTCATCAGCGACTTGAAACGCATCAACTCGCACATTTGCTCCATCGCCTACCCCATCCTGGATTCTGCTGGGGTGTTGGCGCCCAACCGACTGCGCACGTCGGTGGGCGAACTCAAGCCCTGAACTACAGCGTCAAAACCGTGCAGCCCGTGGTCTTGCGAGCTTCGAGGTCACGGTGGGCTTGTTGCACATCTTCCAGTTTGTAGCGCTGGTCAATGCGAATGTTGACCTTGCCGCTGGTCACGGCTTCAAACAAATCGTCGGCCATGGCTTGGGTGCTCTCGCGCGTGGCAATGTGGGTAAACAAGGTTTGGCGGGTGACGTAGATCGAGCCCTTGGGGCCCAGCATGCCGGGCGCAAATGGCGCCACCGGGCCAGAGGCATTGCCAAAGCTGGCCATCAGGCCAAACGGGCTCAGGCAGTCCAGCGATTTGTCCCAGGTGTCTTTGCCGACCGAGTCGTACACCACTTTCACGCCTTTGCCACCGGTGATTTCTTTCACCCGCGCCAGAAAGTCTTCGGTGCTGTAGTTGATGACATGGGCGGCGCCATGGGCTTTGGCCAGGGCGCATTTGGCGTCGGAGCCGGCAGTGCCAATGAGTTGCAGGCCCAGGGCACGCGCCCATTGGCAGGCAATCAGGCCAACGCCGCCGGCAGCAGCGTGAAACAGCACAAAGTCACCGGGGTTCAGGCCGCCTTGGGGCAAGGTGCGCTTAAGCAGGTATTGGGCGGTCAGGCCCTTGAGCATCATGGCCGCGCCGGTCTCGAAGGAGATGGCGTCGGGCAGCTTGCACACGCAGGTGGCGGGCATCACGCGCAGGTCGCAGTAGCTACCAGGGGGCTGGCTGGCATAAGCAGCGCGGTCACCCACTTTGAGGTGGGTGACGCCCTCGCCTACCGCCTCCACCACACCGGCGGCTTCCATGCCGAGTTGCAGCGGCATGGGCAGGGCGTAGAGGCCGCTGCGCTGGTAGACGTCAATGAAGTTCAGGCCGACGGCTTTGTGGCGAATACGAATTTGGCCGGGGCCGGGCTCGCCCACGCTGACCTGAACCAGCTGGAGTTGCTCGGGGCCGCCGTGTTGGTGGATTTGAATGGCGCGGGAGGAATGTTCAGTCATGGCGGGCGTCGGTTGAAATTGATGGAGGCGCTATGGTGCCATGAATTGGGCTGGCTTGGTACCGACCCGCCCATCTCAGCCAAGGCGCCCTGAACCGGCGCGGCGCTGCGCCGTAACGGGCTTATTGGGCCTGGAAGCCGCTGGCCTTGATCAGGCGCGCCCAGGTCTGGGCATAAGCCTGTTCACGGCTGGCCAATTGCTGAGGCGTCATGTAGCCCACGGTCAGGCCCATGGCGGTCAGACGCTCATTCACATCGGGCATGGCCACTACTTTGGCCACCGCTTGCGAGAAGCGGTCAATCGTGGCTTTGGGCGTGCCGGTGGGCGCGAAGATGCCGTAATACGGCACGTCTTCAAAACCGGCCAGACCCAGCTCGGCAAACGTGGGCACATCAGGCAAGGTGGCTTGGCGCGCACCGCCCAGCACGGCCACCATGCGCACCTTACCGGCCTTGTGGAAATCAATAAAGTCAGGAATAGACGCCACCCCGGCATTGATCTGGTTGCCCAGCATGTCGGCCATCAT
>JBIKZP010000018.1:0-13077 GCA_044354655.1 Rhodoferax sp.
AGCCGCCAGATGACTGCCTGGATGTATGAAGGCAACGGCGGCAAGCTGATGCGCGAGTTCTACGCCAAGTACAACATCGTCAACTTCCCAGCCGGCAACACCGGCTGCCAGATGGGTGGCTGGTACCGTAAACAAATCAAGTCCGCTAAAGACATCAAAGGCCTGAAATTCCGCGTTGGCGGTTTTGCCGGCAAAGTGATTGAGCGCATGGGTGGTGTGCCCCAGAACATTCCTGGCGGCGAAATTTACCAAGCCCTGGAAAAAGGCACGATTGACGCGGCTGAGTGGGTCGGTCCTTACGACGACCAGAAGCTGGGCTTCAACAAGGTGGCGCCGTTCTACCACTACCCCGGCTGGTGGGAAGGCGGCCCTCAGTTGGACGTCTTTATCAACAACAAGGCCTTTGAATCCCTGACGCCAGAATACAAAGCGATTGTCGAAGCTGCCGCGTCTTACGCCCACGTCGAGATGCAAGCCAAGTACGATGCCCGTAACCCCACGGCGCTCAAGCAGCTGGTGGGTAACAAGACCAAGGTGCTGCCATTCCCCAAAGATGTGCTCGACCTGGCCTTCAAGGAGTCCATGGCCTTGTATGCAGAGATCAGCGCCAAGAACCCCAACTGGAAAAAAGTCTACGACGACATGTCGGCTTTCCGTAAAGACCAGAACCTGTGGTTCCGCTTTACAGAAGCCCGTTTCGACAGCTTCATGCAAGCCCAGAAACTGTAAGTAGTTTCCCAAGACTGGGAAAAAAGCCCCGTGCCAACGCACGGGGCTTTTTTTCGTCCGTGCTCGTTCGCGCCTTGGTGTTTTTGGCCAAGAAAAAAGCCCCGGGCTAGAGTGCCACGGGGCTTGCTTGATCCAGCACCCGCAGGTGCCGCAGCAACTTACTTCTTCTCTTTGGCCATGGATTCCTGCATGGCTTTCATCGGGTCATCGTCAGAAACTGCGTCCGCTCCTTCAGCCGCAGAGGCGCCGTCTGCAGGGGCAGAGGCGGCAGAATCTGGCACTTCGGCTTGCACCTCCAGCACCACCTTGTCCAAGTCAATCTTTTCGGTCTTGTCCAGCCCGCTCGACACAATGCCTGGGAAGGCAATGATCAGGCCGACCATGATGATTTGGATAATCACATAAGGCACGGCGCCCCAGTAAATCTGCATGGTGGTGACCGGCGCTATCGTTTTCTTGGTGAGCTTGTCGGTGTATTCCTTTGACGGGGCCACGCTGCGCAAGAAGAACAGCGCAAAGCCAAATGGCGGGTGCATGAACGAGGTCTGCATGTTCACGCCCAGCAGCACGCCAAACCAGATCAGGTCAATGCCCATTTTCTCGGCCACGGGCGCCAGCAAAGGCACCACGATGAAAGCCAGTTCAAAGAAGTCCAAGAAAAACGCCAGCAGAAAGATCAGTATGTTGACCACAATTAAGAAGCCCACCTGACCGCCTGGCACCGAGCTCAAGAGATGCTCGACCCACTTGCCGCCGTCCACACCTTGGAACACCAGGCTGAACACCGTAGAGCCCACCAGGATGAACAGCACAAAACTCGACAGCTTGGCCGTTGCGGTGAGGGCTTGTTTGAGCAGTGCCATATTCAGGCGGCCACGGCTCATGGCCATGATGAAGGCGCCCATGGCGCCCATGGCGCCTCCCTCAGTAGGCGTAGCCACACCCAAAAAGATGGTGCCCAGCACCAGGAAGATCAGCAGCAGGGGGGGAATCAGCACAAAGGTGACCCGCTCGGCCATGCGCGATAACAAGCCCAGTCGGGTGACTCTGTTGAGCACCGCCAGCATAAAAGCCAGCATGACGCCGGCGCACAGCGACACCACAATGGTTTCATCCTTTGCCACGGTCAGCACCTCGGTGCCTGTGAACCAGCTGGTCACCGCCGCGTAGTGCTGGCCAAAGTAAATGGCGACTGCCGTCGTTAAAACAGCCAAAACACCCAGCGAGCGCAGGCCTGGCGTGCCGTCGTCTTCACGAATGGTGCGCGCCTCGGGAGGCAAGGCAGGCACCCAGTGGGGGCGAATGTAGGTCAGCAGCAAAATGTAGCTCAGGTACATGGCGGTGAGCGCAAAGCCAGGAATGAACGCACCCTTGTACATCTCACCTACGCTGCGGCCCAGTTGGTCGGCCAGAATGATCAGCACCAGCGAGGGCGGAATAATCTGCGCCAGCGTGCCCGATGCCGCAATCACACCCGAGGCCACGCGCCGGTCATAGCCATAGCGCAGCATGATGGGCAAGGAGATCAGCCCCATGGAAATGACCGAAGCCGCCACCACACCGGTGGTGGCCGCAAGCAGCGCGCCCACCAAAATAACGGCAATGGCCAGACCGCCACGCAGCGGGCCAAACAGCTGGCCAATGGTGTCGAGCAAATCTTCGGCCATGCCGCTTCGTTCCAGAATCAGCCCCATCAGGGTAAAGAAAGGAATGGCCAACAGCGTGTCGTTTTGCATGATGCCAAACAGGCGCAAGGGCAAGGCTTGCATCAGCGACTCGGGCAGTATGCCCAACTCGATGCCGACAAAGCCAAAAAACAGGCCACAGGCGCCCAGGCTGAAAGCCACCGGAAAGCCCAACAGCAGGAAGACAATCAGTCCTGCAAACATGATGGGCGCGATGTTGTGAATTAAAAATTCCATGGTGTTCTCCTGGATCAGGCCGCGTGGGCCTTGGCGGCTTTTTCTTCAGCGAGCTTTTGAATCGCTTCAGCCAGTTCTTCTTCGGGGGTTTTGGCCACTTTTTTCTCTGTCGGGTCGCTAATCAGGCCTTGCAGGAAAGCCAGACGTTTAATGATCTCAGACCAGCATTGCAGCAGCAGCAGACCAAAGCCCAGGGGAATCATGGCGTAGACCGGCCAGCGCAGTAAGCCCCCCGCATTGGAAGACATCTCACCCGAGTGAAAGCCCTGGAGGAAAAACGGAACGCCATACCAAAGAATGGCCAGGCAAAAAGGGGTCAGGAAGAAAAGGAAGCCAAACACATCAATCCAGGTTTGGTTGCGCTTTGAAAAACGGCTGTAAATCACGTCAATTTTGACGTGCTCGCCATTGAGCAAGGTGTAGGCTGCGCAAAGCAAAAAGGTAGCGGCAAACAGGTACCACTGCACCTCCAGGTAGGCGTTGGAGCTCACATTAAAGGCCTTTCGCACCACCGCGTTGACTGCGCTGATGACAGTCGAGGCCAAAATCAACCAAATCACGTATTTGCCAACCTGGGTATTGACCCAGTCAATGGCTTTCGAGACTTTTAACAAAGCATGCATAGGGTCTCCTTAACTTTCAAAAACAACATATTTTTGAGAGCGGGCTCGGCGTTTTGCCAAGCGTGCTTCTCAAGAAGCGCTGATCGTACCGTGTTCTGGGCCAATAACCGTTCAAAATCTAGGGCATTCTCCTAGGGTTACTACCTGAGCCTTATCGCCTGTAGCGCGGCATCACAGGGCGTAGCGGCAATAATGAAATTTACTCAGCATGAATCATCAATCTTTTCAATCCAACGACACGGCAACCCTGCGCCAGGGCGGCAGCGGTGTGCTGTCGCTGGCTTTGATGGATGCGCGCAACCAGACGCTCGCATTGCTCAGTGCTTTTGAGGCCTCCCTGGGCGCGGCCCTGAACCAATGCATGCCGCCCTCTGGCTTCAACCCCCCCTTGTGGACCTTGAGCCACCTCGGCTGGTTTCAGGAATATTGGATTGCCCGCAATTTGCAGCGCCAGCGCGGCCCTGGGGCTGATCCGGCGGCCACGCGGCTGGCCTCTGTTGTGCCGCAGGCAGACCTGTTGTGGCGCGTGCCGCCTGTGGTTCAAATGGGGGTGAACCGTCTGGCGCCTTGGGACCCGTCCCAGGTGCGGGCCTATCTGTTGGCCACCCTGGAAACCACGTTGGAGCTGTTGGATAAAACGGCCAACGAAGACGACGCCCTGTACTTTTACCGGCTCGCCTTGTTCCATGAAGACCGGCAGGGCGAAGCACTGGTGCAGTTGGCCCAGATGTTGGGCGTGTCATGGTCAGGTCCCTTGCCTGCTGCGCAAGTGATGCGCCCGGCCATGTGGCTGCCCTCTAGTCACTGGCAACTGGGCCGTTCAGCCGGGCAGGGTGGTTTCAGTGTGGATAACGAGCAGCCCCTCTATTCGGTGGCGGTGCCCGAGTTTGAGATTGACGCGCAGTTGGTGACCTGGGCGCAATATGTAGAGTTTGTGCAAGACGGCGGTTACGACCGCGCTGACCTCTGGCAGCCCCAAGGCTGGCAGTGGCTGCAAACCCAGGCACAGGGCGAGGGCCGACGCTGCCCGCGCTATGTGGAGCAAATGGGCGCCTCCAGCGGCGCCGTGACGCAAACCTTGTTTGGCAAAGCCCTGCGCATGCAGAGCACGCAGCCGGTCATGCATGTGAGCTGGTGGGAGGCCGATGCCTGGTGCCGCTGGGCCGGCCGACGCCTGCCCGCCGAGGTGGAGTGGGACCTGGCGGCGCACACCGCCTCGCGGCGCGGTTTTACCTGGGGCGAAGCCCTCGAATGGACCGGCACCACCTTTCGCGGCTACCCTGGTTTTCAGTCTGGCCCGTGGCGCGAGTACTCAGAACCCAGCTTTGGCACCCACAAGGCGCTGCGCGGCGCCTCGTTTGCCACCCGCCCACGTTTGCGCGACGCGGCGATGCGCTACTTTCTGCAGCCCGAGCGCGACGATGCGTTTACCGGGTTCAGGTCATGCGCGCTGTGAAGCCAAAGCGCAGTTAAAACGCCCCCGCCACCCCTTTGACAGCCTGTCTTTAATTCAGGCGGCAGACTTGGCGCTGTTTTTAGGTTTCAAGTCCCACCACGGCAGCACCTTGCGCAGCGACTGCACCTGGCCGCTGTGGCTGGGGGTGTAGCCCGGCATGCGCGAGAGTTCTTGCTGCCACTGCGGGCTTTGCAACACCGTTCGCAAGGCGGCAATGGCGGGTTCCTCCAGCGCAGTTTTCAGGCACACCAGGTGGTAGCTTTCTTGTACCAGGGGCACAAAGTCCAGCCCCAGTGCGCGTGCCGCTACCTCGATGCCCAGCCCCGCATCCACAGCGCGGGCGGCCACGGCGTGCGCCACGGCGGTGTGCGAGGGTTCGGTGTGCTGGTAGCCGTTCAACTCGGCGGCACGCAGGCCGTTTTGCGCCAACAGTTCGTCCAGCACCACACGCGTGCCGGTACCTAGGGCGCGGTTGGCAAAGCGGGCTTTCTTATTCACCAGGTCTTGCAGCGATTGCAGACCCAGCGGGTTGCCCGGCGCCACCATCAGGCCTTGCGTGCGGTTGGCAAAGCCCAAGATCTTGTGCAGGCCCGGCTGCAGCAGCGGTTTATAAATGCGTTCGGCCAAAGAGCCGGGTGCAGGGTGTTGTAGGGTGTGAAAACCGGCCAGCACGCAACGGCCTTCATTGAGGTCGCGCAGGGCGTCCACGCTGCCACCGAAACGAATATCCAGGTGCAGTTGCTCGTGGTTGGCGCCTAGTGCGTGTTCGCGCAGGGCGGTCAGGGCGTGGTCGTGGCTGGCGTGCAGCGTGACCACATGCGCGTTGTCGTCAAAGGCGACTGCAAAGGCCCGTTCCAGGTCGCTGCGCAGGGCTTCAATTTGGGGTGCCAGACGCGCCTGGGCTTGGCGCTCGGCCCACATCAGCTTGGCGCCAAATTCGGTCAGCCGGGCGGATTGGCCTTTCTCCCAGACCACCAACTCGTGGCCCAGCTCGTCTTCCCAGCGTTTGAGTTCACCCCAGACATGGCGGTAAGACAAACCCAGCGCGCGTGCGCCGGCCGAGATAGAGCCTTGCGAAGACACGGCTTGCAACAAGTCAATCAAGGGGTTGCGCACCAGCGCGGGGCTGCTGTCGCGCGACAGGGTGTAGTGGAACTGAAGCCTATGCACGGGTGTTCATATCGCTGGTTATTGGGTCGAAGGCTACGATAACTCAAGTTACGTTTAGCCTTGTTATGACCACATTCACCCAAAGCGCGGGTACCGCGCTGCAACTCATCGTCTCCCTGGACCCCGTGTTACTCGCCATAGTGGGCCGCTCACTGGCGGTCAGCGCCATGGCCTGCGCGCTGGCCTGTGGCCTAGGTTTGGCTTTGGGCGCCTGGCTGGGTGTGGCCCGTTTCAAGGGGCGTGGCCTGGTGCTGACGCTGCTCAATACCTTTTTGGCTGTGCCTTCGGTGGTGATAGGACTGGTGGTGTATCTGTTGCTGTCGCGATCCGGGCCGCTGGGATTTTTGGGCTGGTTGTTCTCGTTCAAGGCCATGGTGCTGGCGCAAGCTCTGTTGGTGTTGCCGGTGGTGACGGCCTTGACGCGCCAGGCCGTAGAGGATGCTGAAGCGTTGCACGGTGAGCAGTTGCGCTCGCTGGGGGCGCCGCCCTTGCTGCGCAGTTTTCTGTTGGCCTGGGATGAACGTTACGCCTTGCTCACAGTGCTGATTGCCTCGTTTGGCCGCGCTATTTCTGAAGTGGGTGCGGTGATGATTGTGGGCGGCAATATTGACGGTTTCACCCGCGTTATGACCACTGCGATTGCGCTTGAAACCTCTAAGGGCGACCTGCCCCTGGCCCTGGGACTGGGCCTCATTTTGCTGGGGGTGGTGTTGGCGCTCAATGTGTTGATTGCCAGCGTGCGGCGCTGGCGCGAACGCGCCGAAGGGCAGACCGGTGCTTGGGGTGCCACATCGCTGGGGGCGTCACTGTGAGTCCGGTAGTGAGCCCGGTGGTGAGCCTGACCCAGGCCAGCGTGCATTTTGGCCACTCGGCATCGGTCGTGCGGGCTTTGAGCGGGCTGAACCTGTCCATTCAAGCGGGCGAGCGGGTAGCGCTGGTAGGCGCCAACGGCTGTGGCAAAAGCACGCTGCTGCGTTTGCTGCATGGCTTAGCGCAGGCCACGGCTGGGCACGTGGTACGCGCGCCGGGGGTGCGCCAGGCCATGTTGTTTCAACGGCCGCATTTGTTGCGCATGTCGGTGCAGAGCAATATTGCTTTGGGGCTATGGCTGGGCGGCAAACCTTGGGCGCAAGCCAAATCGCTGGCCCTGCACGCCCTGGCGCGCGTCGGGCTGGCCGAGCTGGCGCTGCGTCAAGCGCGCAAGCTTTCTGGCGGCCAACAACAGCGGGTGGCCATGGCACGGGCCTGGGCACAAAACGCCCAAGTGCTGCTGCTCGATGAACCCACCGCCAGTCTGGACCCCCACGCCAAGCGCGAGGTCGAGGCGCTGATTGCCGAATTTGCCAATGGTCAGGGTCACGCAGGCGGCTGCATGACCCTGATTTTTGCCAGCCACAACCTCGGCCAGGTCAAGCGCCTGGCCAGTCGGGTGATTTATCTGGAGCACGGGCAGGTGCTGGCCGACCTGCCGGTGGCTGATTTTTTTAGTGGGCCGCTGCTGCAGTCGCAGTATCCGGCAGCGCATTTGTTTGTTAAAGGAGAACTGGTGTGATGTTGAAAAAATGGATCAAAAAAATGTCGAGCGTCCCTGCTCAAGCGGTGTTGTGGGTAGCCGTTTTGGCCGCCAGCGGAGGGGTGCAGGCACAGTCCCTGGTGATGGCGTCTACCACGTCGACCGAGCAGTCGGGCCTGTTTTCCCACTTGCTGCCGGCATTCAAAAAAGTCAGTGGACTGGATGTCAAAGTGGTGGCCTTAGGCACCGGGCAGGCGCTGGACATGGGCCGTCGCGGCGACGCTGATGTGCTGTTTGTGCATGACCAGGAGGCCGAAGAAAAAATGGTGGCCGATGGTTTTGCTATCAAGCGCTATCCCGTCATGTACAACGACTTTGTGTTGATTGGCCCCGCCGCTGACCCCGCTAAAACCAAGGGCCGCGACATTGTGGAGGCGCTGAAAAAACTCTCGGTCGCGGGCGCCAGCTTCATTTCGCGCGGCGACAAAAGCGGCACGCATGCCGCAGAGTTGCGCTACTGGAAACAGGCGGGCTTGTCTGCCAACAAGGGTGGCGGGTACAAGGAGTGCGGCTGCGGTATGGGGCCGGCGCTCAATATCGCGTCCAGCAGCGGCGCCTATGTGCTGGCCGACCGCGCCACTTGGTTGAGTTTCAAGAACCGGGCCGATCTGACGGTGCTGGTGGAGGGTGACCGCCAGCTTTTCAACCAGTATGGCGTGATGGTGGTGAACCCGGCCAAACACCCGCACGTGAAGACCGCGGAGGCTCAGAAGTTTGTGGACTGGGTGATCTCGCCAGTGGGCCAAGGCGTTATTGCCAGTTACAAAATTGGCGGCGAGCAGTTGTTCTTTCCGAACGCGGCTCCGTAAGTTATCCCAGAATCGCCACGCCCTTGATCTGGGCGAACAGGCGCTGTCCGGGTTGCAAATTCAATTGCCGCACCGAGCGCTGGGTGACCCGCGCCAGCAGCGTGCAGCCGCCGACGTCCAGGGCCACCATGCTCTGTCCCGGACTGTCGGGCGACAGGGCGCTCACGGTGGCCTCCAAAATATTCTGGATGCTGGTGCCGGTTTGCCGCGTCAGCGTCAGGCTGACATCGCGGGCCTGAATACGCACTTTCAAGGCTTGGCCCACCGGCCGGTTCTGCCAGGGCAGCAGCAGCGTGCCGCCGGAAAAGCTGACCCGTGTCAGATGTTCATCGCTGTCATGGCTGGTGATGCAAGCTGATACCACCGCGCCCGCAGCGTCGCCGTGCGCCAGAGGTAAATCCAGCTGCGTCAGCAACGTTTGCGTCGGTCCGCTGGCGCAGACCCGGCCTGCATCCAGCAGCACCAAGTGGTCGGCCAGGCGGGTGACCTCGTCCATGGCATGGCTGACGTAGAGCACCGGAATGTCGAGTTCACGCTGCAAGTTTTCCAGGTAGGGCAGGATGTCGGCCTTGCGTTGGGCGTCCAGTGCGGCCAGAGGTTCGTCCATCAACAGCAGGCGCGGGCTACTGGCCAGGGCGCGCGCCATCGCCACCCGCTGGCGCTCTCCGCCTGAGAGGGTGTCGGGCCGGCGCGTTAGCAAGTGGGCAATACCAAGCAGGGCGATGGCCTGCTCCAGCGAGACACGGCGCTCGGCCGCTGGTACGCGCTGTTGGCCAAAGGCCAGGTTCTGCGCCACGCTCAGGTGCGCAAACAGCCGCGCGTCCTGAAACACATAGCCCAGAGCGCGTTGGTGTACCGGCATGAAGAGGCCTTGGCGGTCGTCTTGCCAGACCTCGCCGTTGACCACCACGCGCCCAGTGGCGCGACGCTCCAGCCCGGCAATCGTGCGCAGGCAACTGGTTTTACCCGATCCAGAGGGCCCTACCAGGGCAGTCACACCGGCGCTGGCCAGGTTAAGGTCCACATCGAGCGAGAAACCGGGGTAGGCCAGCCGTAACTGGGCTTGCACCCGGGGTTGCGTGGGCGTGCTCATGGCGCCCAACCGCGCTGGCGCCGCCCGGTGGGGTTGAGCAGGTAAAGGGCAAAAAGTGCCACAAAAGAAAACAGCACCATGCCAGCGGCCAGGCCGTGCGCCTGGGCGTATTCCAGCGCCTCCACATGGTCGTAAATTTGCACGGAGAGCACGCGGGTTTGGCCGGGAATGTTGCCGCCAATCATCAGCACCACGCCAAATTCACCCACGGTATGGGCAAAGCCCATCACGCTGGCGCTGAGGTAGCCCGGTTTGGCCAGGGGCAGCACCACGTGCATAAACGTATCCAGCGGCGAGGCCCTGAGTGTGGCGGCGGCCTCCAAGGGGCCGTCGCCCATCGCCTCAAAAGCGTTTTGCAGGGGTTGCACCACAAAGGGCAATGAGTAAATGACAGAGCCCAGCAAGAGTCCGGCAAAGCTAAAAGGCAGCAAGCCCAGGCCCAGGCTTTGGGTGAATTGCCCGACAGGGCCGTTTGGCCCCATGGCCACCAGCAAGTAGAAGCCAATCACCGTGGGCGGCAGCACCAACGGCATGGCCACCAGAGCGCCTACCGGTCCCTTGAGCCAGGAGCGGCTGCGTGCCAGCCACCAGGCCAGCGGCGTGCCCAGGAGCAAGAGCAGCAGCGTGGTCAGGCCAGCCAGCTTCAAGGTGAGCCAGACGGCATCAGCGTAAGGGGCAAACCAGGTCAGCGTGGGCATGGTGGCATCAGCTCAGGCTCAGGGCGTGTCATAGCCAAAGGTGCGAATAGCTGCGCGCGCCTTGTCGGTTTTAAGAAAAGTCAGCAGCGCCGCCGCGCCGGCGTTGCTGCGCCCGCGCGAGAGCAACACAGCGTCCTGGTGCAAAGGGCTGTGCAATGTCGCTGGCACCACCCAGGCGGAGCCGCTGCTGACGACCCCGTTGGCAACTATCTGCGACAGCGCCACAAAACCCAGCTCGGCGTTGCCGGTGGCCACAAAACTGTAGGCCTGTCCTATGCTTTCACCTTGTACCCAGCGCGGCGACACGCGGGCCAGCAAACCCAGTTGCGTCAGCGTCTGTACCGCCGCTGCACCGTAGGGCGCAAGCTGCGGTGCGGCCAAGGCCAGGTGTTTGAATTGACCAGTTTTCAGCACCTCGCCCTTGCTGTCCACCAGCCCAGGCTGGGCTGACCACAGCACCAACCGGCCCGTGGCATAGGTGAAGCGGCTGGCAGCTACGGCGTCGCCTTCCTGAATCAGCCGGGCCGGGGTTTGCGTGTCGGCGCTGAGCAGCACATCAAACGGCGCGCCGCTTTTAATCTGGGCATACAGCTTGCCGCTGGCGCCCACTGACAACACCGCCTGGTGGCCGGTGTCGGCCTGGAACATGACGGCCAGTTGTTTCATGGGCGTTGCAAAGTTGGCCGCCACGGCCACCCGCACTTGTTCGGCCTGCGCAGCCAGGCTGAACAGCATCAGCCCACCCAGCATCCCCATTAAAGGCAGAGGGCAGAGCCTGCCCCAGAGGCGAAATGCAGGCCACGGGCTGGGAAACAGGTTGTTAGGTGCGTAGCGCATAGGCCGCATTCTCAGGCATGCCGGCGTTTGAGTTGGATCAGTCCCCTGTAATTTTCGTGTCAGTTAAATGGTTGACAAGGGTTTCCCCTAGGTTTTTACGGCAACTTAACGCTAAGAATCGCTATGTTCAGAATTTCATAGGCAATGCATTGCATAGCTTGCGTGCCACTACCCCTAGGAGAAAAAATGCAGAAGATGTTGCACATCAACCCGGACAAATGCACTGGGTGCCTCCAATGCGAGATGGCCTGTACCTTTGAGAACTACGGCACCTTTGCCACCGCCAAGTCGCGCATCAAGGTATTTGACTTCCACCACACAGGCAAGAAAGTGCCTTACACCTGTACCCAGTGCGATGAGGCCTGGTGCCTGCATGCTTGCCCGGTAGAGGCCATCACGGTGGACAAAGCCACCGGCGCCAAAGTGGTCAACGAATCCACCTGCGTAGGCTGCAAGGTGTGCACGATTGCCTGCCCGTTTGGCACCATCAATTACGTGGAAGAAACTGGCAAGGTCCAGAAATGCGACCTGTGCGGTGGCGATCCGGCTTGTGCCACAGCATGCCCCACCGGGGCCATCACCTTCATCGACGCCAACTGGACCGGCCTGGGCAAGATGGAACAGTGGGCAGACAAGCTCGGCAACCAGCCTTCGGCTAAATAAGGAGAACCATCATGGCATGGGCAGGAAAAATTCTTCGCGTTGATTTGACCGCAGGTACCGTCAAGTCCGAACCCCTCAACATGGCATGGGCGCACGCTTACCTCGGTTCGCGTGGCCTGGGCTCCAAATACCTGGTGGAAGAGGTTGACGCTACCGTTGATGCGCTGTCGCCCGACAACAAAATCATCTGGGCTACCGGCCCGCTGACCGGCACCATGGCGTCTACCGGTGGCCGCTACACGGTCATCACCAAAAGCCCGTTGACTGGCACCATCGCCTGCTCCAACTCCGGTGGCTACTGGGGTGCTGAGTTCAAGATGGCCGGCTGGGACATGGTGATTTTTGAAGGCAAGAGCCCCACCCCCGTCTACCTCTATGTGAACGACGATGTGGCCGAGTTGCGTGATGCGTCCCACCTGTGGGGCCAAAGCGTGTGGCAGACCGAAGCCCTGCTCAAGAAGAGCCTGCAAGACCCGCTGACCCGCGTGTCGAGCATTGGCAAGGCCGGCGAAAACGGCGTTCTCTACGCTGCCGTCGTCAACGACCTGCACCGCGCGGCCGGCCGCTCGGGCGTGGGCACGGTGATGGGTAGCAAAAACCTCAAGGCCATTGCTGTGCGTGGCACCAAGGGCGTGGGCAATATTCAAAACCCCAAGGCCTTCATGAAGGCCATTGCCGAGAAGAAAAAAATTCTCGCCGACAACGCCGTCACCGGTCAGGGCCTGCCCGCCTATGGCACGCAGGTGCTGATGAACGTCATCAACGAAGTAGGTGGCTTGCCAACGCGCAACCACCAAGACAACCAGTTTGAAGGCGCCAAAGATATTTCGGCCGAAGCCATGGCCACGCCCCGCAAGTCTGACGGTAAAAAGCAACTGGTAACCAACCAGGCCTGCTTTGGTTGCACCATCGCCTGCGGACGCATCAGCAAGATGGATGAGAGCCACTTCACCGTGGCCAACAAGCCACAGTACTGGGGCGCCTCGGGTGGCCTGGAATACGAAGCGGCCTGGGCCTTGGGCGCGGCGAATGGGGTGAACGACCTGGAAACCCTGCAATACGCCACCATGCTGTGCAACGAGGAAGGGATTGACCCCATCAGCTTTGGCGCCACCGTGGGCGCGGTCATGGAGCTCTATGAAATGGGCGTGCTGACCAAAGAGCAGGTCGGCATTGAAGCCAAGTTTGGCTCGGCCCAGGCACTGGCCTTTTTGGTGGAAGAAACCATTTACAGCCGCGGCTTCGGTGTAGAAATTGGCAAGGGCTCCAAGCGCCTGACCGCCAAGTTTGGCCACCCCGAACTGAGCATGGCCAGCAAGGGTCAAGAGTTCCCGGCCTACGACGGGCGCGCCATCCAGGGCATTGGCCTGGCTTATGCCACCAGCAACCGGGGCGGCTGCCACTTGCGCGGCTACACCATTGCCTCTGAAGTGCTGGGCATTCCAGTCAAGACCGATCCGCTGGAACACGAAGGCAAGCCCGAGCTTGTCAAAGCGTTCCAGGA
>JBIKZP010000019.1:0-13070 GCA_044354655.1 Rhodoferax sp.
TCAGCGATCCGCCCGCCTACGCGCCCAAAATTCAATACCTTACGCATGAGAACACCTATGCGCAGATTGAGCCTTTTTTCCCTGGTCTGAAAAAAGAAGACTTACCCGACGGTGAGGGCTGGGCCATTGAGTTTGTGCAACTCAATACCCACAACGGCACCCACCTCGATGCGCCTTACCACTTCCATTCCACCATGGACCAGGCGCTTGGGGAGAAGAAGCCCGCCATCGCTATCCACGAGGTACCGCTGGAATGGTGTTTTCAGCCCGGGGTCAAACTGGACTTCTGCCATTTCCCCGACGGTTATGTGGTCACTGCAGCCGATGTGGAAGTGGAATTAGCGCGTATTGGCCATACCTTAAGCCCCCTTGAAATCGTGGTGGTCAATACGCGCGCAGGGTCGCGCTATGGCTTGCCGGACTATGTGGCCAGTGGCTGCGGCATGGGCTATGAGGCCACTATGTATTTGTTGGAACGAGGGATCAGACTCACAGGTACCGATGCCTGGAGTTGGGATGCCCCTTTTGTGCACACCGCAAAAAAATACAGCGAAACCCAGGATGCTTCCCTGATCTGGGAGGGCCACAAGGCCGGGCGAGACATTGGCTACTGCCACCTAGAAAAACTGCATAACCTGGAAAGCTTGCCGCCCACCGGATTTTTCATCAGTTGCTTCCCCCACAAAATTCGTGGCGCCTCCGCCGGATGGACCCGTGCCGTGGCCATATTTGATGAGGCCTTGATGGCCAGCACGCAAGCGCCGTGAGTTCATGCCAGGACGCGCACTTGCCACGCCCCAAGTTGCTGAAAAGTCTTGGTATTGGTGGCGTTTAACCCGAATTCAGGAGGAGCGACGGGCCGCTTTGTCTCGGCGTCCCTGCGCCCGTACTGCCCCCGCCACACCTAATTGCGGGTGTAACTTGCCCGCTACTGCCCAGGCACCTATCAGCCCCAAACCGCAAGCGGCAAACACGCCACCCACCGGGCTGACCAGCAGCACCAGCCAGGCAATGCCGGGCGAGAGGATGCCGGAGGCGTCTCTGAAGCTGGAGTAGACCGAGGACATTTCAGTGCGCTCCGAAGGTTTTACCGCCATCATGAAGGGCAGGTTGCCGGCCACGTCCAGCAGCACCAGGAACAAGGTGGCCAGAACCAACATGGCAACCGCCAAGTGAGGCAGTTTGAATAACAGCGAGGCCGCAATGAAGCACAGGCCGCTGTACATGGTGCCCGCGCGCAACGCTTTGCGAACGGAACCCTGTTGCATCCAGCGGTACATGAACGGCGCCAGAAAAAGCCCCAGGTTGGCCACCGAGGCCGCCATGCCACCTACCTTGTCGTCCAGGCCGTTCTCAACGGCGTAGATGCCCACATACACAAAATAGAACCACCAGCCGCAAGAGCGCACCAGCGCCAAAATCCAACCGGCTACCAAGCGCGGTTGCGCAGCAAAACGCAGCACGTTGGACAAAGGGTTGGACGCGCGTGACCGCACCATTGTGCGGCCCTGGCCCAGTTGCAATTGCCAGACCAGCAGAAGCATGCACAGCGCGGCGAAGCCCATCAGCACAAAGGGCGCGCCGCTCCACAGCGACATCAGCCACACACCGGCGGCGGGGCCAGCCACCCAACCCAGGCCACCGTACAACAGGCGCGTGGTCTCCAGTCGGCCGAAGTCGGCGCGGTCTATGTGGTCAAGCACGTAGGAGTTGAAGCAGACAAACCCTGTGGCGGCGCCTGTGGCATTGCACAGCAAGGCCAGCGAGACCCATTTGCCACCCAGGCTGCCGATGGCAGCCGATAGCACATACAGCATGATCGTGCCAAGATAGACATGACGTCGGGAGACATGGCGCGTGAGGGTGGGCACTGTCAAGGCCACGAGCAAGGAGATGAGTCCAATGGCAAAGTAGATTTCAGACACATGCACCGCGCTGCCCCAGGCCCGGTACATGATGATCGGAAACACCGACAGCATGCTGCCGCGCACCAGCGCTTCCATGCCGGCAATCAAGGCAAAGGTCTGAACCCCGGGCGTCTTGGGTAAGAGGCGCAGCAGCGGCAGGGTGCTCAAGGACATGTAAAAAACCTGACTAAGAAGACGCTTGCGCGCAATGCGAAATGGTTGCAGCTCAAGTGGCTGGCAGAGATCCAGCCGCTTCTCGGCACAGTTCAATCACCGCCACTCCAACTTTCCATTTTGGAAACAAGTAACTGTATTTAATTCTATTGCAATTATTTTTGTAAATAATTCGCTATATAAACCTCATGAGGTCGTTTGTTCTCTCCTGTTTTTTTAGGTGAATGCTCCAATTTTTAGGGTGTGCCGATTGCGGTAAGCTCGCATTTTTTGACGCACAGTAATTTGATGGGCAAGTTTTTTCGATGCATCGTCGGCTTTTTTTTCCTCGCCGGACACGCGTGGTCCATGGCGCAAGGACGCATAACAGAAAGCGCATGGATTGAAGATCCAACAGGCCAATGGACACTAGAAGATGTCCAGCAACGTGAATTCACGCCTTTCACAGGACTGCTAAACCAAGGCTATTCGGATAAAGCCCTCTGGGTACGCCTGAAAATTGATCCTGTCAAAGGCCAAGTCGATCAGAGTCAACGCCAGTTGCCCCTGGTGCTGCGTGTGCGCCCTTCATTTATTGATGACATACGCCTGTATGACGAATTGGCGTCAAGCGTGCAGATTGCGGGAGACCTGCATTCCAAAAGTACCCAAGACTACAGAACCCTCAACCATAATTTTTTTGTCCAGCAAGGGGCCGCGCCCAGAATACTCTGGTTGCGCATGGAAACCACCTCGTCTCGGTTGGTTCATTTCGACCTCATGAATTTTCCTGAGACATTGGAAGCTGACCGCGAGCAGCAACTCTTCTTCAATGTCAATGTTTTATTGTTATTGCTTTTGATTTTTTGGGCGGTCATTCAGTGGCTTAATTTGCGCGATAAGGTGATTGGCTGGTTTGTCGTCAGCAAGGCGGTGTTGCTGATTTATACCGTCACGTATTTCGGATTCCCCTCCTTGGTATGGCCCGCTTGGCTTTCACCTTCTGGACCAAGTCATCTGGTCTCTTTGTTCGCCATATTGGCGTGCATCACATCGCTTGAATTTCAGAGGCATTTTTTGTCATCTCTCAATACGGCAAAAAGCTTGTTGTGGGGCATGAAAGTGGTTGTGATAGTGGGCGTTTTGATTTTTCTCGCCTTGCTGTTCGGTTATGAGCGTATGGCACTTCCGGCAAATTCCTGGTTATTGGGGGGCTCAACCATCTTGATGTTCATGACCGCCATGAGCGCCCCAATTCCTTGGAAAAAACCAAAGAACACGCCGGGTGAAGCCTACATTAGTAAAGGTGTATTGGTCAGCATCTATGCAATGATCATGATCGCCCTGTTATCACAAGGGCTCACGCTAGTCGGACTGATACCCTCGGAGATTTTGGCCCTCAACGGTATTGTTATGTACGGCGCAATTTCCAGCATGATGATGTTTGGCCTGCTGCATAAGCGCACTCGGGGCACTCGGCAGAAATACCTTCAAACCCTGATTGATCTGGAAAATGTGAGCCAAGGGCGGGAAAAAGAACGCATTCAAAGTGAAGATCAGGAAAAGCTCTTTGCCATGCTGGCCCATGAATTGAAAACGCCTCTGGCCACGCTACAAATGTGGTTGAATTCAGGCCAACTTCCGCATGAACAGATGGAGCGTGCCATTCGAGACATGAACCTGGTGATCGAACGCTGTGTGCATGCCGGTCAAATTTCAGACGAAGGACTAAAACCGGTCTGGCAAACAGTCCGGGCAGAAGATCTTACAGCCGAGGTCATTGCCGATTGCAGACACCCTGAGCGCGTTCAATTTGAAGCAGACGCTAAGCCATCGATGATCAAAACCGACGTCCAAATGCTAACCATTGCATTGGGTAATTTGCTGGACAATGCCTGCAAATACAGTGCCCCCCATACCCCGATTCACCTGGCGCTAAGGGCTGAACTTAAAGACGGCCAAGAGGGTTGGCGCTGGACCATCAGCAACCAGGTGGGTCAAGCGGGCGAACCAAATCCTGAGCAATTATTCAATAAGTACTATCGCAGCCCCCATGCGCGCAGGCAATCGGGCTCGGGTCTGGGTCTTTTTCTGGTCAAGCGCCTGCTCGAACTGCTGGGGGGGCATATTTGGTACGCACCGACATCCGATCAGATCAGTTTCAGTTTCTGGCTACCCGCTTGAAACTTGTCAAATTGGCTGGCTCGCGCTGTTGGAAGTTGTTGGAAGTTGTTGGAATTTAATTTGTTTTCATGAATCATGAGGACTTCTGTTTTCTGTAAGCCGATTAAATTTGCAAGATGTCAAATTCAGCCTTCAAGATCCTGGTCGTTGAGGACAACGATGAGTTGCGCGAGGCAACGCTGCAATTCCTTCAAAGCCAGGGTCACTATGTGCGTGGCGTCCCCATGGCTGAAGACATCAACGATGTCACGGGCGGATTTGTGCCCGACATTTACATTATTGACCTCATCTTGCCCGACGAGGATGGCCTAAGCCTGACCCGAAGACTGCGCCAGACGCACCCCTTTGCGGGCATAGTTATTGCCACTGCTCGCGCTCAAATCGGCGACCGGGTGTTGGGTTATGAGAGTGGTGCCGACCTCTACCTTACCAAGCCGGTGGACCCGCGTGAACTGATGGCCGGCATTGCTGCACTCGGGAATCGGCTGCACCCCAAGGTACACACATCCGACCAGCGACTGCAAGTGAACCCGTCAAAACTTGAGTTGAGTGGCCGCCTGGGCCGCACCGACCTGACGGCGGGAGAACTGGCCATCCTGACTGCCCTGGCCTTGGCCCCCGGCCAAACCCTGGAGCGTTGGCAACTGATGAACATCCTGAGTAAGCGTGAAGAGGCGCCATCCGCCGCCGCCATGGAAATGCGCATTGCTCGCCTGCGCAAAAAGCTCGTCAGCGTGGGCGCCGAGCCCCCCAGCATCAAATCCCTGCACAAGGTGGGCTACACCTTGTGCAGCGCGGTGGTGCTGGTCTAGGCGCGCACCCCCTTTGAAGTCCCTTTCATTTGGGCGAGCTCAAGGGCCCTGGGTGGCGTTTGAATTTTTAGGTTTCCAAGTCCCCTTTTTTATTGAAATCACATGAGCACCACACCGCTGTCTGACATCGTCTCCAACCAATATGCACGGTGGATGTATCCCCAGCCCATCCTTGATCTGCCAGGCTGGCTTTCGGGCAACTGGCAGTGGTTTGACCCCAGCCATGCGCACCGCATCTTCTGGCCGGACCAGCCATACCGCCCCGAAATTGACATTCTGGTGGCCGGTTGCGGTACCAACCAGGCCGCAGTCATTGCCTACACCAACCCGAGCGCGCGCGTGGTGGCGGTTGACGTCAGCGAACAATCCCTGGGCCACCACCAGTTTCTTAAAGACAAATATGCGCTGAAAAACCTGCAACTGCATCGGCTGCCCATTGAATAAATAGCGACGCTGCAACAGGACTTTGACCTCATCATCTCCACCGGTGTGCTGCACCACCTGGCATCGCCCGAAGTTGGCATACAGGCGCTGGCGCCATGTTTGCGGCCAGATGGCGTGATGGCGCTCATGCTTTACGCCAAATATGGCCGCATCGGCGTGGACATGATGCAGTCGGTCTTTCGCGACATGGGGCTGGGCCAGAACGACACCTCGGTGCTGATGGTCAGGGACGCGCTGGCCACCTTGGCGCCAGACCATCCCGTGCGCAGCTACCTGGCAATTGCCCCAGATCTGGGCTACGACGCCGGTCTGGTCGACACCTTCTTGCACGGGCGTGAACGCAATTACAGCATCGGCGAATGCCAGAGCCTAGTAGCCTCTTCAGGCCTAGTTTTTCAGGATATCTTCTTCAAGGCGGCCTACCATCCGCCGGTTGGCTCTACCAATGCCTTTCACGCGGCAGTTGCGGCCTTGCGCAAAGAGCAGCAATGGTCTGTCATGGAGCAGGTCAACTTCCGTAACGGCTGCCACTTTTTCTTGGCCTGCCGCGCAGACCGGCCTAAGTCGCGCTATGTGATCGACTTTGCCCTGGACCAGGCGCTGGATTACGTGCCAGTGTTTCGGCACCGCTGCAGCCTGCGCGGTCAACAAATCTGCCGGCATGACTGGGGCAAGAACCTGGAACCCACCCAGTACGCCTTGGCCGAGTGGGTGGATGGCCGCCGCACCATCAGGGAGATTGCGGCCCTGGCCCACGCTGCGGCCAACCTGGCGCCACCACAACAGACGGCTTTTGAGGACCAGGTCAAAAAGCAGTTTCAGGTGTTTTGGCAACTTGATTTCATGGCCATGGCCATCGCCATCGCGGGGGAGTGAGCTCTCTCTAAATTTCGCGCCAAGGGCCGCGCCCGCTCAAGCGCAGGCCCTAGATACAAGGCCTGCAGTGGCGAAGTTGATGGTCGGAAATTGGTACGGGGTTTCGTTGTAGTTAGGTTTGGTTGGAAGTTGTGATTTTGATATTTAAAAATGATAAATCGCAAATTCAACCTGATGGAAATCCAATGAAAACCCCCAAAATTACCAAGAACCCCAAAGCCAACAAACTCTCGATAGTGGCGCTGGCAGTAGGCGCAGCGTTTGCCCTTCCTGGCCAGGTCTTTGCCGTTCCAACTGTCTACACCATCACCAACACTGTGACCGTTTCCGGCACAGACGGTGCAGCGGGCATTGACGGCACGCCAGCCACCTTTGGCACGGACGGAGTGGATGGCTCTGCCGTCACCACCGCGAACGGCATGGACGGTACTGCGGGTAACTTATTCAGTGCAGGCGGTGATGGCAGTGACGCCACAAGCGTGGCGGGTAACAACGGTACTGCTGGTGGAAGTGCAGCACCAGGCGGCGCTGTTGTTGCCGGCACCGACGGTGCGTCCCCTGCGGCCTATACCGCTCTTGATACCAAATTGATCATCAATACCAGCACGATCAGTGGCGGCAATGGCGGTGCTAGCGCTGCGGGCGCTGCGGGCGCCATGGGCGGCGCCGCTGGCGTGGGCAGTGCGGGTGTGGGTGGCAATGGTGGCAACGGCGGTGATGGCTCTTTCGGCTTTGACAGCATTGTCCCTGGTTCCTCTGGCCTTGACGGCACGTCCGGCGGCGATGCTGGCAGCGGTGCTGCGGGCGCCGCGGGTGGTAACGGCGGCAATGGTGGCGATGGCAGCGCTGGACTCACTGGTGGCGCTGGCGCCAATGGCGCTATTGCCATTTCTGGCGCCAGCCTGACCATCACCAACAGCGGCACGATTGCCGGTGGCAACGGTTCTGCGGGTGGCGCGGGTGGCAACGGCGGCATGGGTTCTGCGGGTGGCAATGGCGGCGCAGGCAGTTCGGCCGGTAATGGTGGCGATGCCGGCAATGGCGGCCAAGGCGGATTTGGTAGTGATGGCGAGAACGGAACTTCGTTTGTGGGTGCCGGCGGTGATGCCGGTAACGGCGGAAACGGTGCTGCAGGTGGCGACGGTGGCATTGGCGGGGCTGGCGGCGGCGGTGCCGGTGGCAACGGTGGCAATGGTGGCGAAGGCGCCATGGGCGGCAATGGCGCTAACGGTGGTCATGGCGCGATCGCCATCACAGGGTCCCGTTTGACCATCATCAACTCCGGCACGATTACCGGTGGTGCTGGCGGTGCCGGTGGCGCTGGCGGCGCAGGTGGCGTTGGCGGCGCTGGTGGTGCTGGTGGTGCTGGCGGAAACGGCAACGGCGGCATGGGTGGCAATGGTGGCATGGGCGGCAACGGCGCCGATGGTGGCGATGGTGGTTCTGGATTTCTTCCAACTGACCTCGCCGGCAACGGCGGCAGCGGCGGAACAGCCGGCAACGGCGGCAATGGTGGCTTGGGCGGCATGGCTGGTGATGGAGGCAATGGCGGCATTGGCGGCAATGGTGGCACTGGCGGAACCGGCGGTAACGGCGGTAACGGCGGTAACGGTGCAGTGGCTATTTACGGCTTAGACCTGACCATCCGCAACACAGGCTCCATCATCGGTGGCGATGGTGGCGCGAGTGGCACCCTTGGTTCAGCAGGCTTAGGGGGCGCTAAGGGTACAGGCGGTCTCGGTGGAGCTGCGGGTCTTTCTGGCGCTGGCGGTACTGCCGGTACTGCCGGAACTGCTGGCAATGGTGGTATTGGGGGGGTGGGTACTCCCGCAGGCACTAACGGAGCGAGTGGCATACCGGGCACCGATGGTACGGATGGAGCCTCTGGCGCCAATGCGTCAACTGTCGCGGGTATTGCCGGAGTTGACGGCATCTCTGGAACCGACGCCGTGGCTGGCACTTCTGTCGCTTTCGGTGGTGACGGCGCCGCCGCCATCGTATTGACCGGTGGCACCAACATGATTGACAACCAAGCAGGCGGCATCATCCGTGGCGGTGACACCGGCGGAGTCGGCGCGCTGGCTGGTGATGGCATCACGATCCAATCGGGCGCGACGGTCGATATCGTTAACTTGGGTCAGATAACTGAGGGCTGGGGCTTAGTCGGCTTACTCGGCTATGGCATCAATAACTCGGGCACCGTGACTCGCCTGGTCAACGCACAGGGCGGCAGCAGTTCTACGGCCTTGACCTACAAAGGCAACCTGCCAGTGAACTACACCATGGTGTTGAACTCGCAGGCCAGTTACGGCCAGTTGGCCATGACGGATGCGGGTGGACTGACCACGGTGAGCGCGATCACAGACATGGGAACAGGCTTGGCCACCCAGAAGTTCAGCAACGTCATCACTGGCGTGATGGGTGACCTGATCACCAACTACGGCGCATCGCACGCCTTCAACCTCGCCAACGGCGTGATCGGCATGTTGGGCAGCTCTAACGACAGCGACTGGGACCTGGGCGTGCTGAACTTCGGCCAAGACATGGCGGAGTCTCAGCGCACCCAGCTTGAGCAGCGCAACTATGCCGTCCGCTTTGGACTGGGTTACAACTGCAGCAACTTTGGCACCAACGGCGTCTGCGTTTCTTTCCAGGCCAACAAAATGCAGAGCAATCTGCAAGGCGAAACCGCAGGGGTGTTGATCGGCGCCAAGCGCTTGAATGACAACTTGCAAGTCGGTCTCTTCCGCGAAGCGGGCCATAGCGGAGGCAATGGCGTTCAAGTGGGTAACGGGCAGCCGCTCACAGGTGCCTTCTTGAACTTCGCTGCCAACGCAGATGGCACCGGTCCGCAGGGTCGTTTGTCGTATGCATCGCAAGTCAGCAAGGCCACTTTGACGCGTGCCAACATTCTGGGTACCGCAGAGACGGTTACCGGCAGTGCTGACATGGAAGCATCAGGAGCCGAAGTCAAGATGGGTTGGGGCATTGCATTGCATTCCAACCATGTGTTGACACCTTTCGTTTCCTTCACCAGCGGCAAGGCAACACGTCTGGCCTACAGCGAGGCCAGCGCGACAGGTGTTGATGCGCCATTTAGCTACGCTGACTTCAAGTTGAGCCGCACGGCAACCACCGCGGGTCTTGATTTGAAAGGACTGCTGAAAGAGGGCCTGACCTACCGCGTGAGCGTCGGAGCTGAACAGTCAAGCAACAAGGTAAACGACTTTGAACTGGCTGGCACATTTGGCAAAGCAAGCTACACCCCTGCCAGCGTGACGTCTAACGGTTTGGGTTACAACGCCTCCGTAGGCATGAACTACAAGGTCAGCGACAAGATCTCGGTGCATGTCAATGCGTCCGTGCTCAAGCAAGAAAGCAGCTCCGAAGCGGTTACCTTTGTGTCGACCGGTTTGCACTTCGGGTTCTAAACACATCTCTTGTGTGTACGCTGCCTGACCCAGAGCTTCTGAGTTCAGGCAGTTTGCGAACAAAGCGCCTGGCCCTTGCGGCCAGGCGCTTTTTTTCTGGTGGTGACGTCAGAGGGAGCCACTGAGTCGTGAATTGCCGAATTTTGGAAAAACAGGCTTTGAACCGAGTTGATGAAACTTCCGTGTGATGGTGGCGGTGTGCCGCAGCCTAGGCATTGCCGCACGTTATGTGAGCGGCTATTCTTACGCTGCCAATGAACCCGACCTGGCCAGCCACGCCTGGGCTGACATTTGCCTGGATGTTGCGCTACGGCGCTGGGTCAGCATCGACATCACCCACAGCTGCCTGATAGACCAGCGCCACGTGCCCCTGGCTATGGGCACCGACTACGATGCTTGCCTGCCCATCAATGGCGTGCGGCAGGGCGGCGGCGAAGAGTCCATGACAGTGAGCATCACGATCGAGCCGGTTTGATGGTGTTCAACGGACACTTGATCTATCATTATTTGATGAAGACTCACGCATCCAGAAAAGTTAATTGTTTTTCTAAGGCCAAATCTGTTGGGTTGGCACTTGCGCTGCTCGTTATCACTTTCCCTTCAGTGGGGGAAGTGACGGCAACCAAGGTCGACATCCCTGTCGTTGGTTCGAAATGCAATGAACGAGTCAAAGAGGTCAGCAGCGTTTCGGGCGTGCTTCGGTTTCCAGCCAAGACCACAGGGCAAGTTCCAGCTGTGGTCATTCTTCACAGCAATGCAGGAATCGTTGGGGTTGGTGATTTTTATGCCCGTGCGTTGAATGCCGCGGGTATGGCTACCTTGGAAGTTGACTCTTTTTTGCCCCGCGGCGTGCGCAGTGGAAGTGATCGAAATGCGCCTGTTTTATGTGATCGACTTCAAGATGCATGGGGCGCGCTGGTTTTTCTTGCGAAAGATGCAAGGATCAACTCGCACCAAATTGGTGTTGCAGGATTTTCAAGTGGAGCCGCTGTTGCAATCATGTCTGGCATGGGTGTCAGGCCGGCTCGTTTGGCTCGCAAAAATACAACTTTGCCGAGAGAGCAAGTTTATGCCGCGCACTTTGCCCTTTATCCTGCGTGCGCCAACATCACGGATGACCAGCAACGGATTCGATCATGGATCAATCCAGGGCGACCGCAAAACTGGGGTGCCACTGGCAAATCCATTCACATCGTTTCGGGTACCAGCGACGATTTTGATTTCAATCCAAAAACGGATTGTTTGCGAATGCGCGATGAATTCCCTGATATTGCCAACCAATTGACGGTGCGAATGGTTGAAGGTGCTACCCATGCGTTTGATTGGCCTAACCCGCCACGGCCTGCATTCAATCCATTTGCCAAGGCCCAAACCGGTGGCACGGTGACCATGCGTTACTCAGCCAAAGAAGCTGAAATCGCTCAAAAGGAAATGGTCGAGTACTTTCTGAAAAATTTAAAGTAGGCAGTGGGCCATTGAATCAGCCCACATACTTGCCCCGCTTTAAACCCAACCTTGCCGCCAAACACTGTCGTCTTGCAACTCGCGCCAGGCGATGACTTGCGTGGCCTTGGAAAACACAGCTTCGATTTCCACCGATACAACCGGGTCGGTGGGCAATTCGGGTTGAATCACCCGGCTGACCAGAAAGTGCTTTTGTTTGGCCAAGGGTTTGACCGCCGTCCATTTGGTCAATAGCAATTTTTTCGGATTCAGCGGGTTCATGGACTGCGCCAATTCAGGGCCTGTTTTTTACTTCCCGCGCCACCGCCTCGGCCAGATCAATCACCGCCATGGCGTAGTAGCTGCTCCAGTTGTAGCGGGTGATGGCGTAAAAGTTGTCGGTGCCGGCCACGTAGCTAGGGGGCTCACTGCCATTTTGCAGTTCTACCAACGCCAGCGGGCCTGCGTGTTGCAGGGCAGCGCCTTGCAGTACAGCGCCTTTGGCGGTGAAACTGGCCACGCTGAAGGTGGGCAAGATGTCGGGTGCCAGCAGGGCGTCTTTGTCAAGTTTTTGCGGATCGAAGCTCACGGTGTAATGGGTGGGCATGCCGGGCTGCCAGTTGAACAGCTTGAAGTAATTAGCCACTGAGCCAATCACGTCAGCGGTGCTGGTGAACAGGTCAATGCGGCCATCGCCGTCAAAGTCGACTGCGTATTTCAACCAGCTTGAGGGCATGAACTGCGGCATGCCCATCGCCCCGGCGTAGCTGCCGCGCAGGCGCGTGGGGTCGGTTTGGGTGCGTTGCGTCATCACCAGAAACTGCTCTAGTTCAGCCTTGAAAAACGCGCTCCGCTCTGGCGCGCGCGGGTGCTGGCTGGGGAAGTCAAAGGCCAGCGTAGCCAGCGCGTCGATCACGCGGAAGTTGCCCATTTGCTGGCCGTAAATGGTCTCCACACCCACCACTCCCACAATGATTTCAGCCGGCACGCCGGTTTGCGCCTGGGCTCGGGCTAGGGTGGCTTCGTTGTCTTGCCAAAACTTTTTGCCAGCGCTGATGCGCTTGTCGTCAATAAAGCGGCTGCGGTACAAGGCCCAGTTTTTAGGGGTGGCTGCGGGTGGGGGCAAGATGAATTGGATCACTTGCGGCAAGCGCATGGCCTGTCCCAGGGTTTGTCGCACCCAAACGGGGTCAAGCGCCAGGCGGGTGGCCATTTCATCGGCGGCTTGCATGGCTTCGGCGCGTTGGGCGTAGAGGGGGCCGGTGACTACGGCGTGGGCTACCTTGCGCTGCTTAGTCTTTTTTTTGCCCGCTTTCTTGGCGGGTGCACCCACGGCCAGCGCACAGGCGCAGAGCAATAAAACGGCGGTGATGAGGGGTTTAATAGTCACTGGGGCCAGGGAAATTGATGAAATTTGCATGCAGTGTAACGAGGCGGCTTTGTCCCTAAGCAGCGTGGTAAGCTGATCGCCCGTTGACACAAGTTCTCTTGCATATTCATGGTTTCCACCCCCTGATATGTAGTCGATTTTTTGAAATACAGGCTTGCATTGTGACTGCTACCGGCTACTTTACCCACCGCGATTGTTGGCTTCATGAAATGGGGCCTGGCCACCCCGAATGTCCGCAGCGTCTGGATGCGATTGAAGACCGGCTGTTGATGTCTGGCGTGGGCCATGCGCTGGACCGGCGCGAGGCACCCATGGCCGCAGTCAACGCCCTGGAGTTGGCCCATGGCCGCATGCATGTGGCCGCTCTACGCGGTTTGTGCGACGGCTTGAAAGAAGAGATTGCCGCCGGCGGCCCCACCCACGCGCAGGT
>JBIKZP010000513.1:0-4133 GCA_044354655.1 Rhodoferax sp.
GCTGTGACTGACACAGCTGAACCGGTCGCCAGTCCGGACCGGCCAGCGCGCACGGTTGCCGTAACGTCGGCAACTCGAACGCTGCGCCAGCGGCTGTCGGGTGCGCGGTTGGTGTCGGCACGAAACCTTCACGATTCGGTGCAGCGCAGCGTCACCACGACGACCACGTTCGAAGTTCCTGGCGATGGCCTTCGTAACTTAATAGCTTCACTGGTGCCGGAGGCACAGGCGCGTCAGCTGAAACTCTCGCCACTGCATATCATCGCCAAGTGTGTAGGCGCTGCGCTGATACGGCACGAGCGTTTCAATGCCACCGTGGACGAGGAATCCCAGGAAATCGTATTTCGGGAGGGCGTGGATCTCGGGATAGCGGTGGCGACACCAGACCGGCTGCTGGTTCCGGTGGTGCGCGGTGTGGAACAGCGCCTGCTGTTCGACCTCGTGAGACAGATTGACGACTTTTCCGAACGTGCTCGCCACGGCCAGTTAAAGGTAGCGGAACTCAGTGGCGGCAGCTTCACGCTGTCGAGCACCGGTGGAATGGAGCGTGTCACCGTGCTGTCGACCCGTCCAATCATCAATCCACCTCAGACAGCTACGCTGTGGGTTTCACGGATCAACGACAGACCCCGCGTGATCGATGGACAGCTTTCTGCCGGACCGATGCTGACATGCAGCCTGAGCTTCGACCACCGTTATGTCGATGGCGCCGAGGCGGTGCACTTCATCAACGATTTGGGCGGCTATCTTGAACATCCGGAACGCGCGCTCGGCTGAGCGAAGGAGCCTACAGTGGAAATTGCCAAGGCGATTGCCGAATTGAAGCAGCGATTCGGGCCGCGTGTTTCGACCGCCCCTGCGGTGTTGGAACAGCACGGAAAGGATTGGACTTGGAACCCGGGTCACAATCCCGACGCCGTCGTGTTTCCTGAGTCCACCGAAGAAGTTGTCGAGATCGTCAAGATCTGTGGCCGGTATGGCGCACCGATCATCGCCTTCGGTGCCGGAACATCGGTGGAGGGGCATTTCGCGGCTGTGCACGGCGGTGTGACGCTCGACCTGACCCGCATGAACCGCATCCTCGAAGTTCACCAAGCGGACTTCGACGCCACGATGCAGGCCGGCGTGACCCGTGAACAGCTCAACCGGCATCTCCACAATACCGGTCTATTCTTCCCCATCGACCCCGGCGCCGATGCCACGCTGGGCGGCATGGCGGCGACGCGCGCGTCGGGAACCAATGCGGTACGTTACGGCACCATGCGCGAGGCCGTATTGGGACTGACAGTGGTTCTGGCGGACGGACGCGTGGTGCGCACGTCGCGGCGCGCCCGCAAGTCGTCTTCGGGTTATGACCTGACGCGCCTGTTCGTGGGCTCAGAAGGCACCTTGGGGGTGAGTACCGAAGTCACGGTAAGGCTGCACCCGAGGCCCGAGACCATCATCGCAGGCGTCGCTTCGTTCCCAGATATGACCAAAGCCGTGAACACGGTTGTGGAAACAATACAGGCCGGCGTCCCAATCGCCCGTATCGAATTGCTCGACGAGGTGTTGATGGATGCGGTCAACAAGTACTCGAAGCTGGCGTATGCGGTGGCGCCCACCTTGTTCCTGGAGATCCACGGCAGCCCTGGTGGTGCTGCCGAGCAGGCGCAGACACTGGCGTCCATCGCGAAGGACAACGGATCGCTCGACTTTCGCTGGTCAGCCGACGAGGCCGAGCGCACCCGGATGTGGCAAGGCCGACGTGACGTGCCCTGGGCTTCGCTGGCCTTGCGACCCGGCTCCAAGATGCTCGCAACGGACGTGTGCGTGCCGATCTCACGGCTGGCCGAATGCATTGTCGAGACCAAGGCCGATCTCGCTGCGAGCAACATTCTCGCCACGCTGGTCGGTCATGTCGGTGACGGCAATTTCCACCTGGGCCTGATGATCGACCCAGGGAACCGCGTCGAGGTCGAGAATGCAGAAGCCTTCAGCGACCGGCTAGTGCGGCGCGCTCTGGCCATGGATGGAACCTGCACCGGCGAACACGGAATTGGCCTGGGCAAGATGCGCTATATGGTTCCCGAGCATGGTGAAGCCGTCACCGTCATGCGTCAGATCAAACAGGCGCTCGACCCAGCCAATCTGATGAACCCCGGCAAGATGCTGCCGCAGCAATAGCGCGTTTGCAGTCCGCGCAGCCTGCTGTCTCCCCTCCAATTTTTTTCAGAGTTCCATGAGCACCGATCACATCCTGATTCATCCGCGAATCCTGTCTGACTACATCGCAGCGATCGCCACTGCCGCGGGTAGCCGTGCTCAGGAGGCGTCTCTGGTGGCGAGCAATCTGGTGTTGGCCAATCTCTGCGGCCATGATTCGCACGGCGTCGGCATGATGCCGTGGTATGTCAAATACATCGTCGGCGGCGGTTTGGTGGTCAACCAGCACGCGGCGACGACGAGTGACGCCGGCGCCATGCTGATGCTCGATGGACAAAAGGGATATGGGCAGGTCATCGGCCACGAAGCGATGAAGCTGGGCATCGCGCGGGCGCACCAGCAGGGCATGGCGCTGGTGGCGCTCAGGAACAGCCATCACCTTGGGCGGATCGGTCAATGGGCCGAGGATTGCGCCGATGCGGGTCTGGTGTCGATCCATTTCGTCAACGCGCTGTTGTGGCCCCTGGTGGCTCCGTTCGCCGGGACAGACGCGCGTTTTGCCACCAATCCGTTTTGCGTGGGCGTGCCGCGCCAGCGAGCCGATCCGCTGATCCTCGACTTCGCGACATCCAAGCTCGCGCTGGGTAAGGTGCGCGTGGCCATGCAGTCGGAGCAACCGGTTCCTGCGGGCACACTGATAGACAGCAGCGGCGCCCCCTCGACGGATCCGCGTGTGATGTTTGAGGCGGATGCCGCAGGCAAGCTTGGCGCGATGTTGCCATTCGGCGATCACAAGGGCTACGGCATGGCCTTGATGTGCGAAATTCTCGGGGGCGCACTGACCGGCGGCGAGACCTTGCACGAGAACGGACACATGGACGGCATTTACAACAATATGCTGTCGCTCATCATTGATCCCGCCCGCCTGGCAAACAACGGCTTTTATCGTGAGATGGAGGCCTTTATTGCGTGGGTCAAGCTGTCACCGGTCGCTCAGTCACACGACAAGGTCCGGGTTTGCGGGGAGCCGGAGCTGGAAATGCGCATGCAGCGCTCCAGTGGCATTCCAATCGAGGTGAATACGTGGAATGACCTCAGGGCATCGGCCGTGCAGGTTGGCATGCGCGACGAAGACATCGCCAGTATTGAGTTCCATGCGCATCCAATCACGACGTAGTTTTTCGATGGAAATCTTGATGTAGGAGACGATCACAACACTCGAATGCAACATGCTGACGAAACCCTTCGAATCATATTTTTGGATCAATGCGTCCGAATTCGAGACGCACAATCACAGAGTTTTTCCGGTATTGCCCGGCACATGGAGACAAATCATGTACCTCACTTCAAACTTCCTACAGCGGAGCGGATTTCCACAATGCCCCGCCACAGACCGGTTGATGTGGATCACACCTAACAGGTTGTTCTACACCGGCCTGCTCGGAGCCCCATCACTGCGAACCATGGGCAGTGTGATCGTTTACGTGGCGGTCGAGGGCGATATCAGCGTCAGTATCGAGGGCGGCGAATGGCAGTCTGGCCAGCTTGCGGTGGTGCACCCCTATATCCGGCATCAGGTGCAATCCCAGGCCCGGCTGATCAATGTGATCCAGCTCGAAGCAGAGACCGTCCATCTTGACATGCTGCCCGAGCCACTGCTCCGTAGCGGAATTGTCGACGCCCCGGCATTCGTCGACCGCGTTCGTGCCCGCAGACGGGAGTTGTGCGCCAAGGGCGACGACTTGGACTTGATGACCCTCGACTTCGACAAGATGATCTTCGGAAAGACACTCACGACCCGCTCGATCGATGGCCGCATCCTTGCGGTGATGGAAACGATCAAGCGTCATCCATCGGCGCAAACCAGCGCCGAAGAATGTGCCGAAATGGCGCACTTGTCGGTTTCCCGTTTTCTGCATCTTTTCACCCAGGAGGTGGGGGTGGCGTTTCGCAGCTTCCGCACCTGGAAGCGTGCGCGCAATCTGTTG
>JBIKZP010000280.1:0-4132 GCA_044354655.1 Rhodoferax sp.
CGGCCAAAAAGTTTTCCACCATCTGCCAACTCACGTCACTGGGAAAGGCCGAAATACCGCGTGCGGTCAGGCCATGGTCACCCGCGAAAACCACCATTTGAGGTTGGACCAAAACAGGGTGCTCAGTGCCCAGAATTTCACCCACCTGCAAAGCCAGCGCCTCCAAGCGGCCCAACGAGCCGAGCGGTTTGGTTTTGTTGTTGAGTTTGTGCTGCAAAGCCTGTGTCAGTGCAGGAAAGCGCAGGTCCTTGAGTGTGGGCAGGGCGTTGTTCATATTGGCCTTATTGTGTTGTGATAAATGAAAAAATGGCTAAGCGGACGTGCCCGTGCATGCCCTATCAAAATGCGCAGGCTGGGTCTACCAAGGCGTCTAAAACACCGGGCTCGAAGTGCTCCGCGATGAAGGCGGCCAGGCCGTCGAAGACGGAGTCGAGCGTGGGCACGGGTTGCTCGAGCTGATGGCCAAACAGGGCCTGTAGCACGCCGGGATCTTCAAACAGGCCGTGCAGGTACAGTCCCAGCACGTTGCCCCTTGCGTTTTGCCAAGCTAAGCCACCGGGTAGCACGGCGCGGGCTACATCACCGGCTAGCGCCATGGCGGGGTGCTGTCGGGTTTGGCCATGGTGAATTTCATAGCCCGCTACCGGCACGCCAGCCAGTGCAGCCCAGGGTGATGCCAAAGTGCCACCCAGGTCCGTGTCAAATTGCGTGTGGATGTGGCGCACGGTTTTGTCTGGCTCAAACACGGTAACCAGGGGCAGCAATCCCAGGCCCGGCGCATTGCCGTCAATGCCATGCGGGTCAATCAAGGCCTCGCCCAGCATTTGCAGTCCGCCGCAAATGCCCAGGATGGGGCCGCCTAGCCCGGCATGGCGGGCAATGGCCGCATCCAGCCCCTGGCTACGCAACCAGGCCAGGTCACCACTGGTGTGCTTGGAGCCTGGCAGGATGATCCAGTCAGTGGGCTTGAGCGACGCTAACTCGACGGGACTGCGCACCCATTGCAAGCGGGTCCCGGGGATATTTTTAAGCGGCTGAAATTCATCGAGGTTGCTCATGCGCGGATAGGCCACCACCGCCACGGTGCGCGTGACTGCACCGGGTGCCGTGCTGCGGTCGTCAAACACACCGTCTTCTTCGGGCAGGCCATGTTGCCACCACATGGGTAGGGTGGCCACGGTGGGCACACCGGTTAAGTCTTGCAGCATTTGCGGTGCTGGCGCCAACAGGCCGGCATCACCGCGGAACTTGTTGAGTACAAAGCCTTTGATCAAGGCGCGCTCTTCCACCGGCAGCAGTGCCCAGGTGCCGTAAAGGTGGGCGAACGCGCCGCCGCGGTCAATGTCGGTCACCAGCAGGCAGGCAGCGCGGGCGTGCAGTGCCACCCGCATGTTGACGATGTCGCTGCTGGCCAGGTTGATTTCGGCGGGTGAACCCGCGCCCTCAATCACCACCACATCGTTCTCGGACATCAAGGCATCAAGCGCGCGGGCAATGTGCGGCCAGACGTGTTCGCTGCGCTCGCGCCAGCCCATTTGGGTCAAGGCCGCATTGACTTGTCCCATCAAAATGACCTGGCTGTGCGTGTCGCGCTCGGGTTTGAGGAGCAGCGGGTTCATGCGCACTTCGGGCACCGCGCGTGCGGCCAGCGCCTGAAAGTACTGGGCGCTGCCAATCTCGCCCTGCCCGTTGGCGCTGGCCACCACGCGCGCGTTGTTGCTCATGTTCTGCGCTTTGAACGGCGCCACCTTGAGGCCTTGGTTGGCGTAATAGCGGCACAAGGCTGTGGTGACCCAGCTTTTACCGGCGCCACTGGTGGTGCCCAACACCATGACACATTTCGCGGTCATGGCAGGCTTGGGGACAAAGGTGGCGAGGCGCGCATCAGATGACCCGTGGCAGCGCCACCCACTGGGATCCGAGGGCCTGAATGCTGAGCCGATTGTCAAAAACTGCTTCGAGTGCCCGGTGCGTAACGGGGTTGTTGCAATCGCCCTGGTGGTCTATTCGACCAGCACGCATGATGACCATGTGGTCGGCGCGCAGGGCAAACGAGATTTCATGCAGCACGCTAACCACGGTTTTCCCCTGCCCGATCAACGCGTGCACCACACCGAGCCAGTCGGCCTGGTGCGGTGGATCAAGGTTGGCCAGGGGTTCGTCCATGAGCAGCACATCGGCTTCAACCGCCAGGGCGCGCGCCAGCAATACACGCTGGCGCTCTCCGCCCGAAAGTTGACCCAGGGCGCGAGCGCGCCATTCCCAAGCCTGGGTAGCGCGCAAGGCGGTCTCGACAGCCTTCTGGTCGGCGTCATTGGGTTCGCCCAACCAGCCTTGGTACGGCAGGCGCCCAAGCATGGCCACGTCCCAGACGCTGAGGTCATCACCCGCGAGTTCGTTTTGTCCCAGCCAAGCCAATTGCTGCGCCCGGCGGCGACCAGTCAAACTGGCCATGGGATTACCCAGCAACTGCACCTCACCCTGGTGCGGCAGTAAATTGGCGAGTGCCTTGAGGAGGGTTGATTTACCCGCCCCATTGGGTCCGACGATGCTGGTCCAGCAACCCGCGGGTAGGCTCAAGTTGACGTTATGCAACACCTGTACATGGCCCAGACTGGCCGCCAAGTTCCGGGCGTTCAACGCTGGCGCGCGCGAGCTCACAGCCGGCTCCCCTGGGCATTGCGTCTGTGCATAAGCCACAGCAGGTAGCTGCCGCCCAGCACGGCAGTGAGCACGCCCACGGGCAGTTCTTGCGGTGCCATCAAGCTGCGCGCCAGGGTGTCGGCGGCCAACAACAAGACCGCCCCCATCAAACTGGACAAAACAATGAAATAGCGATGACGAGTGGTGAGCATGGAGCGCACTAGATGGGGCGCAGCCAGGCCGACAAAAGCAATTAAACCGGTCTGGGCGACTGCTGTGCCGGTGGCCAGGGCCATGACGGTAATGAGCGCCGCACGCAGCGCGGGCAGCGGCAGGCCCAGGCTGGCGGCGGTGGATTCGCCCAAGCTCAGGCCGTCGAGCATGGGACTGAGCAACCAGGCCACCAGTGAACACATCAGCCAGGCACCACCCATCAGGGCGCAGGCCGACCAGCCAACAAAGCCGGTATTGCCCAGCATGAAGGCCTGCATGGAAAGCATCACTTCGGGCTGCATCATCATGATGAGTTGCCCAAAGGCGCCCAGTACCACGCCGACCACCACCCCGGCAAGCAACAGTCGCAAGGTGTGGCTCACGCCGCGCGCCAGCACCAGGGTCAGAAGCACCGCGCCCACTGCGCCGACAAAAGCGGCACTGCTCAGGCCAAGCCGCACCATCCATTCGGTGGCCAGCGGGCTGCTACCCATCAGCAACAAGGCTACTGCCACACCGAGTGATGCGCCCGAGGCGCTGCCCAACAAGAAGGGATCGGCCAGCGGGTTGCGAAATAAGCCTTGGGCTACTGCCCCAGCTAGCCCGAGTAAGGCACCGGCGCACCAGGCCCCCAGCGCGCGCGGCAGGCGAATGTCAGTCACGATCTGCCAGGCCACCGGGTCCAGCCGCGCGTGCAAGACGCTCTCTATGCCGGTGCTGCCCACGGCTACGCCGGTAAGCAGCAGCAAGAGTGAGAGCAGCAGCAAAGCCAGGACAGGCCAGAGTGGCTTCATGGGGCTTTGTCCTTCAGGCACTGGGCGATCAGCTGGGCGGCTTCGCTCATGCGCGGGCCCGGGCGCACCATCATGTCGGACTGTTCGGGCGTGAAAACACACACACGTTTGGCCCGAAGGGCGCTCATACCGGACCAGCCGGGACGCTGCGTCATACCTTCGAAATTGGTGTCGCCCAACAAAATGACATCCGGGTTGGCACGCACTACAAACTCTGGGTTGAGTTTGGGAAACGGCCCCAAATGGGCCGGCACGATGTTGGCCAGGCCCAGGCGGGTCAGTGTCTCGCCAATAAAGGAGGCTTCACTGGCAGCGTAGGGCGCGCTGTTGACCTCAAAGTAGATGCGTAAGGGTTTGGCCCGCGCCGGCAGGCTGGCAGCCACCGCATTGAGTTGCGTGTCAATTTTGCGCCAGACGCGCTGGGCATCGGGCTCGGCCAGCAATTGGCCCAACACATCGAGGGTACGGCGCACATCGGAATG
>JBIKZP010000281.1:0-4125 GCA_044354655.1 Rhodoferax sp.
CTGGTCGGGCCAGTCCAGGCAATGGGTTTCCAGCAGCACGCGTCCGCCGTTGACATCGTTGGCGTCCAGCGAGGGTCGTACGCCCAGGTTGGCGACACCCGCCAGGGGGTGCTCGCTCAGACCATGTACCCGCACCACAAAGATGCCGCCGGCCGCCGGGTGCCAGTGTTTGAAGCGTAGATTCAGGGTTTTGAAGCCCAGCTCGCGTCCGAGTTTGCGGCCATGCACCACATGGCCCGAGATGCGGTAGGGCCGGCCCAAAAGGCGTGTGGTGTCGTCCAGGCGCCCCTGCGCCAGGGCCTCCCGCACAGCGGAGCTGGAAACGCGCAGGCCGTGTACCTCGTAGCTGTTCATGCGCGCCACGTCAAAGCCTTGGGTGACACCTGCGGCGTCGAGCATGGCGTAGTCGCCGGCACGGCGGCTGCCAAAGCGGAAGTCGTCGCCCACTAGAACATAACGGGCGCCCAGACCTTGTACCAGCACCTGGTCAATGAAGGCCTGCGGGCTCAGGGCAGCCAGTCGGGCGTCAAAAGGCAGCACCACGGTTTGGTCCACGCCGCAGTGGGCCAGATCGGTCAGCTTGTCGCGCAGGGTGCCGATGCGGGCTGGCGCCAGTTCGGGGTTATGGGTCAGGGCCGCGAAGTAGTCACGCGGGTGCGGCTCGAAGGTCAGCACGCAACTGGGCACGCCGCGCTGGGCGGCTTCGCTGCGCAGCAGGGCCAGCATGGCTTGGTGGCCCCGGTGCACGCCGTCAAAATTTCCAATGGTGAGGGCGCAGGCAGGCGCTACGCCTGGGTGCTTGAATCCTCGAAAAACCTTCATGTGCTTGCTTACTTTGGCTGGTTAACGTTGACATTACTGCCCCGGCTTTGCGGGTTAGGCCCGGCGGGCTGAAATGTCACAAAAAGGGTGTATTGTGTCGCAGTGGCCGGGAAACTTGAATTTCTCGGGTGACCCATGAAGAATGCATTTCGTGTCAGTGGTTTCTTTACGTGTGGGGGACGGGGCTTGCGGCCAGACTGCAAGCTGCCTTTTCGCCATGTTTCAGATGTTCCAGGAGGCGTGTTTTGAAAGTCTTGAAGTTATCAGCACAAGGTCTACCCCAGTCATGGATTTCGCTGGAGCAGGCCGTGACCCACTATGCCGCCGAGGAGGTGCGCTGGGAGATGGGCGCCCAGGTGGCGGTGTTCCATGGCGGGCACAACGCCATTTCTGGCGAGCAATCCATCATTACCGTCAACAGCATCATTGGCACCAAGGGTGTGCCCAGCATCAATCCCTTTAACCTGAAGCCGGGCCTGACCAACGGCAAGTTGTTTATTCGTGACCGCAACGTGTGTGCCTACTGTGGCGACCACTTTGTGGAAGAAGACCTGACGCGCGAACACATCATTCCGTTTGCGCAAAACGGCATCGACAACTGGATGAATGTGGTCACCGCGTGCCGCCCCTGTAACCACCGCAAGAGCCACCGCACGCCCGAGCAGGCCCATATGCCGCTGCTCTACGCGCCCTATGTGCCCAGCTTGTGGGAAGACTTTATTTTGCGCAATCGCCGCATTCTGGCCGACCAGATGGAATTTTTAATGGCGCATGTGCCCAAGTCATCGCGTTTGTTGATTTGAGGATTGAAGGGCCTTGGCCAAGTGGCCAGGGCCAATAGAGCAAGAAGGCGATACCGGCGCCCGATCCGGTGTGAATAAAAACCATGAGTTCAGGGAGAAAAAAATGATCGATGTTTCCAGGCGGCGCTATGCCGCCCATTTGGCCTGGCTGGCTGTCAGTGTTTATGGCGCTGCACCGGCACGGGCCTCTAGCGCTGCCGCCGCCGCCCCGGTTCCCGCTAACGTGCCCCCGGCCCTCATGCTGGGCAAGAACTGGCAAAGCGGGTTGGACCCCAGCGCTTTTTTAGTGAGTGAGAAATTCGATGGCGTGCGTGCGCTGTGGGATGGTCGTCGCCTGCTGTTTCGCAGTGGCCGCCCGATTGCGGCGCCCGGCTGGTTCACGCAGGCCTTGCCCGCCACGCCGCTGGACGGCGAGCTGTGGCTGGGGCGCGGGCAGTTTGACCGGGGCTCTGGCATCGTGCGGCGCAGCATGGCGGTAGACGCTGAGTGGCGCGAGCTGCGTTACATGGTTTTTGATCTGCCCGGTCAGTCCGCCCCGTTTGCCGAGCGGGTCTTGCAGATGGCAGCCACGGTGCAGGCAGCGGGCCTGGCCTGGCTGCAAGCGGTGCCGCAAACACGCATCAGCAGCTTGCTTGAATTACAAAAGCAGCTGCGTCAACTGACCCGCGACGGTGCCGAAGGCTTGGTGTTGCATCGCCAGGATGCCTTGTGGGTACCGGGCCGAAGCGACGCCCTGCGCAAGCTCAAAACCGTACCCGATGAAGATGGCCAGGTGGTGGGCGTTCAAGCGGGCCAGGGCCGACACGCCGGGCGAATGGGCGCGCTGCTGCTGGAAATGGCCAACGGTCAGCGTTTTGCGCTGGGCACCGGTTTTTCAGATGCGCTCAGACAGGCGCCACCTCCGGTGGGCGCCTGGGTGACCTACCGCTACCGCGGCCGCACCCCTGCAGGCTTGCCGCGCTTTGCCAGCTTTTTAAGGCTGACAGAAGCGCCTTAGCCTGGCAAATTACTTAGGCGAACACGCCGGCGGTGTCTTGCATATGGCTTGATACTTCACCCAGGTGGTGCAAGCTGTCGCCAAAGGTCATTTCCATTTGCGTGAGGCGTTTGAAGTAATGGCTGACGATGTATTCGTCAGTCATGGCAATGCCGCCGTGCAGTTGCACCGCTTGCTGGCCCACGTAGCGCATGGACTGGCCGCATTGGTACTTGGCGCGGGCCATGGCTGCGCGACGCTCGGGCGCTGGCGCATTGAGTTTGAGGGACGCGTAGTAGCTCATGGAACGGGCCAGCTCCAGTTGCATCTTCATGTCCGCCGCACGGTGGCGCAGCGCCTGAAAGCTGCTGATGACCACACCAAACTGTTTGCGCGTGTTGAGGTACTCGGCCGTGATAGCCATGGTTTTGTCCATGACCCCCACCGCTTCAGCGCACAGGGCGGCAATGCCGATGTCTACCGCGTGGTCCAGCGCGGTCTGGCCTTCCAGCGTGATCAAGGTAGCGGGTGCGCCTTGGCAGACCACTTCAGCGGCGCGGCCGCCGTCTTGTGTGCCATAGCCTCGGGTGCTGACCCCTGTGGCGGTGCGCTCTACCAAAAACAGGGCCAGGCGGCCACTGACGTTGGCGGGCACCAACAAAGCATCGGCATGGTCGCCGACAGGCACTACGCTTTTGCTGGCCTGCACGGTCCAGCCGGCCGCAGTTTGCGTGGCAGTGGCTTCGCAGACTTCTGTGTGGTAGCGGGCAGCGCGCTCTTGATGCGCCAGCACCACCAGAGCTTCGCCTGTGGCGATGCGCGCCAGCCAGGCGGCCTGCACGGCCTGGGGTGCATAGCCACTGATGACCGCACCAGCCATCAAACTTTGGGCCAGCGGCTCCAACACGATGCCGCGGCCCAGCTCTTCCATGGCCACCATGCCTTCGACCGGCCCCATGCCCAGACCGCCTTGGTCTTCGGCAATGTAGAGGCCGCACAGGCCCAGCTCGGCCATTTCGTTGAAGCGCTCACGCGAGAAGCCACCCGCCTTGGCGGCGGCGCGGCGGCGGTCAAAGCTGTAGCCCTTGTCTACCCATTTGCGTACCGCATCGCGCAGTTGTTCCTGGTCGTCAGAAAAATCAAAATTCATGGGATGCTCCTGTTTAGCCCAGAACGGTTTGGGCCACGATGTTGCGCTGCACTTCGTTGCTGCCGCCGTAAATCGTAGTTTTGCGTAGGTTGAAGTAGGTGGAGGCCAGCGGCGCGCACCAAGCGGCACCGCCTGCGCTGTCGCCTTGCCAGCCGGCTTCCATGGCTTCATGGATCAAAGGCACGGCAAAAGGACCGGCGGCGAGCATCATCAGTTCGCTGTAGCGCTGCTGTATCTCGCTGCCGCGAATCTTGAGCAGGCCTGCAATATCGAGCGATTGCTTGCCCGATTTTTCGCCTGCCAGCACGCGCAACACCATCATTTCCAGCGCTACGACATCGACTTCCAGCTTGGCAATCTCGTCGCGAAAACGG
>JBIKZP010000282.1:0-4120 GCA_044354655.1 Rhodoferax sp.
TGATGATGGTTTGGAAACCCTGCACCAACTGACAAGCCACAGGAACCGGGTCCAGGCCGTTGTGCGGTAAGGCCGCGTGCCCGCCCTTGCCATGAATCTTGATCTTGAATTCGTTGCTGGAGGCCATCACCGGTCCGGGGCTGACGGCGAATTTTCCAACGTCCATACCCGGCCAGTTGTGCATGCCGTAAACAGCATCCATTGGGAATTTTTCAAACAGCCCTTCTTTAATCATCTCGCGGGCGCCACCACCGCCTTCCTCGGCAGGCTGAAAGATCAGGTAAACCGTGCCATCAAAGTTGCGCTGCGTGGCCAAATGCTGGGCGGCGGCCAGCAGCATGGCGGTGTGTCCGTCGTGCCCGCAAGCGTGCATCTTGCCCGGATACTGGCTGGTGTGGCTGAAGGTGTTGAACTCCTGCATCGGCAGCGCGTCCATGTCGGCACGCAAACCAATGGCGCGCTTGGATGTCCCGTTCTTGACGATGCCCACCACGCCGGTGGTGCCTAACCCGCGATGAATCTCAATGCCCCATTCGGTCAACTTGCTGGCGACCAGGTCGGCGGTACGTACTTCCTGAAAGCAAAGCTCCGGGTGGGCATGAATCTCACGACGAAGTCGGGCAATATCTGCGGCCTGGGTGACAATGGAATCGATCAGCTTCATAGTTACTCCTGTTGGCTTAGTCTAGCTTTAATTGGCCTATTGGCACTGTCACCCATGAATACAACCGCACCTGTAGCAGCCGCCAATCCCGAACTTCAGGTGCGCGGCGCCTGTCCGCACGACTGCCCCGACACCTGCGCCATGCTGACCACAGTGGTCAACGGCATCGCCATCAAGGTGCAAGGCAACCCCGCACACCCCCACACCGACGGGGTTTTGTGCACCAAGGTGTCGCGCTATACCGAGCGCACCTACCACCCCGAACGCTTGCTGCACCCCCTCAAACGCGTAGGACCCAAAGGCTCCGGTCAATTTGAACGGGTGAGCTGGGACCAGGCGCTCAGCGACATTGCCCAGCGTCTGCAAACCATTGCCCAACGGAGTCCCGACGGAGCGCAGGCCATCCTGCCTTACAGCTACGCCGGCACCATGGGCCTGGTACAGGGTGAAAGCATGGCCGCGCGCTTTTTCAACCGACTGGGGGCCGCCACCCTGGACCGCACCATTTGCGCCTCGGCCGGGGCTGAAGCGCTGACGCAAACCCTGGGCAACCGCGTGGGCATGCGCGTTGAGTTTTTTGCGCAATCCAAACTGATTCTGATTTGGGGCAGCAACTCGATTGCCAGCAACCTGCACTTTTGGCGCTATGTACAAATCGCCAAACGGGCCGGGGCACGCTTGGTCTGCATTGACCCCCGACGCAGTGAAACTGCCGAAAAATGCCATGCGCACATTGCCCTCTTGCCCGGCACCGACGCGGCGCTGGCGCTGGCGCTGATGCACGAGTTGATCAGCAACGACTGGCTGGACCATGACTACCTGGCGCGCTACACCCTGGGCTGGGCGCAGATGCGCGAACGCGCCCTGCAATGGCCTGCCGAGCGCGCGGCCCAGGTGTGCGGTATTTCTGTAGAACAAATTCGCAGTCTGGCACGCGACTATGGCCAGTGCATGCTGGACCGTCAGCCCGCCGCCATTCGCCTGAACTACGGCATGCAGCGTGTGCACGGCGGCGGCAATGCGGTGCGCCTGATTGCCAGTCTGCCCGCCTTGACCGGCGCCTGGCGCTACCCCGCCGGTGGCATGTTGTTGTCAAGTTCGGGAGAGTTTCCGGTGGACCGGGTTGCCCTGCAACAGCCCGAGCTGCGGCGCAACCCCGCACCCCGCCTCATCAACATGAGCACCATTGGCGACGACTTGCTGCGCCCGGCCAGCCCGTCGTTTGGCCCGGCCGTGGAGGCTTTGGTGGTTTACAACAGCAACCCGGTCGCGGTTGCGCCCGAGTCGGGCAAAGTCGTGCAGGGCTTTGCCCGAGAAGACCTGTTCACCGTGGTGCTGGAGCACTTTCAAACCGATACCGCCGATTACGCCGACTACCTGCTGCCCGCCACAACCCAGCTGGAACACTGGGACGTGCACGCCAGTTACGGCCACACCGATGTGGTGCTGAACCGCCCCGCCATTGCGCCCCTGGGTGAAGCCAAAACCAACACCCAGATTTTTCGCGAGCTGGCGCAACGCATGGGCTTTAACGAGCCTTGTTTTGCCGACGATGACCTCACGCTGTGCCGCGCAGCCTATGGCCAGAACATTAACTTTGACCAGTTGCTGACGCAAGGCTTCGCGCCCTTGAGTTTGGCACCTGCGCCCTTTGCAGAAGGTAACTTTCCCAGCCCCTCAGGCAAATGCGAATTTTTCAGCGCCCGCTTGGCTGCTCAAGGTCAAGATGGGTTGCCCGACTACCTGCCCAATTACGAGGCCTTCAACACCAGCGCAAGCTACCCCCTGGCCATGATTTCGCCACCTGCGCGGCATTTCTTGAACTCCACGTTTGTCAACGTCAAAAGCCTGCGCGATATTGAAGGGGAGCCCCTTGTGGAAATGCACGCCAGCGATGCCGCCCAGCGCGGTATCGTCCAAGGCGATGTGGTGCGCGTATTCAACGCGCGTGGCAGCTACCGCTGCAAGGTAGCCATTTCCCCCAGAGCGCGCCCAGGCGTGGTGAACGGCTTGGGCGTCTGGTGGCGAAAATTCGGGCTGGACGGCAAGAACGTCAACGAGTTAACCAGCCAGAAGCTGACCGACATGGGACGCGCACCTACTTTTTATGACTGTCTGGTACAGGTTTCGCCTGACACAGCGACACCCTGAAAACAGCCGTCAGGTTGTCCGTCCGATCTTGCTAAAATTTCAATTTCTATAATTAATTAATATCCGCATTAAATTGGATAGTGAATACTAATTTATTTATTAATATTTTTAACATGGATCAAGTTTTTTATCGATTTTATTTATAAAAAACACCTTCTAACTGGCAGCTTACAGAGGCAAAGGAGTTGCAAAATCCACCCTGTTTAGGGCTATTTGAAGTTAGTATTTTTTTTCCATTTGAATTTTGTTAGTATCCCGGCTATAGAAAATTAATTAAAAAGTGGTTAATATGTCGTCTATGGAAAAATCTACTCACGAATCGCTGAATTACCTGAAGTTTCTGAACTTGGTGCAAGCCATCAGAAAGTTACCCAGCTTTCCAGAAATGGATGCGGTTGAAGAACGTCTTCTGAACATGCTGGCCGTTGCCTGGCATGTCGGCAAGAAAATCACCGTGCTTGAAGCCATGGCCATGCTGACCGACATATCGGCCACCACCGCCCACCGCAGGCTAAAAACCTTGCGTAAAAAAGGCATGATCGCCCTGAATCCCGATGAAGCAGATAACCGCATCAAGTACGTAACCTCAACACCAACGGCCATGAAGTACTTCGCCAAACTCAGCGAGTGCATTGACAAGGCGCACGGGGCCTAAATTCGCCCAGCCCTCCTCGGGCAACCTGTGCCGTAGTCACCACGACCCAGGCGGCATCACTCAAGTCATTGGCCCTCGCCAATGACTTTTTTATTCCACCCTGATTTTTTCAAACCTACCTAAACAGGGAATAGGTTGACTTGAGCGCTTGAGTTGTATTTCACATTTTTGCGGAAGATAAATATTAATTTTTTTAATTTTTTTAATTTTTTTAATTTTTTGTTTCAATAGATGAAAAGCTTTAAATGAGCATTGCATCAGCATTTAATAAACTTGAATATTGCTCATTCAATATTTCAGCATTTCGCCAAGTCTGAGCCGTACCTCAGCGCCAGGTGAGACGTTACCCGCCTGAATGTTCCATTCAAACCTGGTGCTTGATAGCCGTTGCTGAACACGAACTGGTGAAGTTGTTGAGTGTGCTGGTTTTGGGCTTCTTCAACATCTGCCTGTCCCGCCAAAGTTCGAACTCCACAAGGTCCGCTTGCGTCAATTCCTTCAGGCGCCTGTCGCCAAAGTTGGGGAGCAAGTAGCGTTAGATACAACTGACATACGAGTGGTAAGCAGCCTTGCCATTGCCATTGCCTGCGTCTGCGACGGTAGGTTACAACTTCACTGCCGAGCAAGTAACTAGCGGTGTGCGGTGCAGT
>JBIKZP010000283.1:0-4109 GCA_044354655.1 Rhodoferax sp.
TGTGCGGCGGGCCAGCCAGGACACCAGAAAGTTGTTATTACACGGCCGATCACTATGCAAGCTTCCGCAAGATCGTGCCGTAATTTTTTAATTTGTTAATTTGTTTTTTGGAATGTGAAGCGGGAATGAATATGTCACTTCAAGTAGAAGCGCCAGCACCACAGCGTGCTGAAACCGAGGTACCACTTCGTGGTATCAGAACCAACATCGTCCAGTCCATCCGGGCTTTTCGCGTGCAGGAGTTGCAGGATGCGGCGCAGACCCTGGGTCAGCACTTTCTGTATGCCAACCTGGCCAATGCCCAGACCAAACAGGATGTGCTTGATCTGATTGGCCAGCAATTCATGCTGCCTGCCCAAGTGGGTAAAAACTTTGATGCCTTGTACGACAGCATGACCGACCCGGTCTACAAGTCTGGCCCGCAGCCGGGCTTTATTGCTGTGCTGGAACACATTCCGGCCAACGTCAAGTTCGACAAGGAAGCGCGTGAGCAGCTGCTGGATATTTTCCGGGATGCAGCGGATTACTGGGGGGACCGAAAAATTCCCTTCCGGTGCTTCTATTCTTTTCTGTAGCCCGTTCTGCACACACCAGCCAAGCAGAACGGGCGAACGAGGCAAAAGCAACAGACACGGACAGCACTGCCGTGTCTGGCATTGAAATCGCCGCTGAAGCCGGCGAAAAAATGCCAACCGATAAATTGTTGGATGTATCGCCCCTGGCGCTGCGCATGAGCAGCCCATTCAACGCGGGGTATTGGTTGGCCGCGGCTTGATCCTTCCGGCGCAACAAAAAAGGCTCGCCAGTTGGCGAGCCTTTTTGTTGGGGGGTCGTGGTTCAGGTACTGGGGGGCAATAAATCATGTGCCACCGGGCGGTTGGCTTGGAGCTGTGTGGCCAGGGCCAGGTATTCAGCCACTGGCACTTCTTCGGCCCGGCGCTGCTCGTCAAACGTGCCCGTAAAGCCGTGCTCCTGCAGCCAGCGACCCAGGGTATGGCGCATGATTTTTCGCCGTTGGCTGAACGCCACCTGCACGATTTCGCTCAACAGTTTGACGTCTACTTGCGCGGGAGAAGCGTGCGGCACCATGCGCACCACCGCGCTGTCCACCCGGGGCGGCGGGGTGAAACTCTCTGGCGGCACAAACAGCACGTTTTCCATGGCGTAGCGCCATTGCAGCATCACGCTCAAGCGGCTGTAGTCTGAGGTGGCCGGGCGCGCCACCATGCGGTCAATCACTTCTTTTTGCAGCATGAAGTGCTGGTCTTCAATCAGGTCGACCTGCTCGAGCAGGTGAAACAGGATGGGCGTGGAGATGTTGTAGGGCAGGTTGCCCACCACCCGCAGTTTGGCCGCCGACTTGCCCACCAAAATGGGCGCAAAGTCCACTTTCAGCACATCAGATTCAATCACCGTGAGTTGCGGGTGTTCACGCAGGCGCACGGCCAGGTCACGGTCTAGCTCAATCACCGTCAGGTGGCCCAGGCGCTCTACCAGCGGTTGTGTCATGGCGGCCAGGCCAGGGCCAATTTCCACGATGGCTTGGCCGGGTTGGGGGTCTATGGCGGCAACGATGGCCTCAATGACGCCGCCGTCGGTCAGAAAGTGCTGGCCAAAACGTTTACGTGCAATGTGTTTACCGTGTTTGCCGTGCTTCGGTGGGCCACTCACTGAGGTGCCTCACGCAGTTCCACGTAGGTCCGGTCGCGCAGGTCTTGCGCCCAGATGGCGTAGGCCTCGTCGATCTTTTTCTCACGCAGCATGGCGCGCACCGTTTCCATCTGCTCGCGCTGGCTCAAGGTGGCCTGGCGGCGTTCGTTCAACTGAATCAGGTGCACGCCAAAGCGTGAAATCAGCGGCTCACTGATTTGCCCCGGTGCCAAACGGCTCATGACTTCTTCAAACTCAGGGACGAACATACCTGGGCTGGCCCAGCCCAGATCGCCGCCTTGGGCGGCTGAGCTGTCTTGGGAGTTGTCGCGCGCCAAGGCGGCAAAGTCGGCCTGACCGGCGACGATGCGGCGCTTGTATTCAGCCAGCTTTTCCATCGCCGCCTTTTCCGTCAGGTTGGCATTTGGCCGCAACAGAATATGGCGCGCGCGGCTTTGCGTCACGGTCATATTGGGCAGACCGGAATTTCTTTTCTCGATGACTTTCAAAATATGAAAGCCGGCGCCAGAACGCACCAGGTTGGAGATATCGCCGCTGGCCAAATTTTGCGTCGCCTCCATAAAAATGGTGGGGTACCGGTCGGGCGTACGCAAGCCCATTTGCCCGCTGTTGGCACGGTCGGGTGCGTCAGAAAGTTCGGCCACCAAGGCGGAGAAACTTTCCCCGGCCCGGGCGCGGGCCAGGGCGCTTTGTGCGCGGTTTTCAAGGGCTGCAATTTGCACCGCCGTGGCCGCCTCCGGTACGGCCACCAGAATTTGTGCCAGGTGCACCGGCTGGGTCGCGGGGTCGACCGCGCTTTGCTCGCGCAGGTACTGCTCCACCTCCAGGTCGGTCACCCGCACACGGCTCTCCACCTCGCGCTCGCGCAAACGCATCAGCAGCAGCTGGTTGCGCAGTCGTTGGCGAAATTGCGACAGCGCCAGCCCGTCTGCCAGCACACGGCGACGCAGCTCGGGCACATCAATCTGGTTTTGTCGGGCTACGTTTTGTTCAGCCTGGTCAATCGCTACCTCGTCGACCCGCACGCCGGAGCTTGCGGCCAACTGCAATTGCGCGCGCTCCATGATCAGGCGTTCCAGCACCTGGCGTTGCAGGTCGGCCAGCGGCGGCGTGGCCCGCCCTTGCTGGGCGAACTGCTGCAAGATGGGTTTGACTTGCGCCTGCACCTCGCTGCTGGTGATGGGCTCGGAATTCACCACCGCCACAATAAAGTCCGCCTGGCTCACCGCCGGGGTGGCAGGCCTGTTGAGGGGCTGCAAGCTTTGCGCTCGTACTGTCACGGACGCGGACACGAGAATGGCAATACAAGCCAGGCTAAAAGGCACAACGCGCTGGGTCATGGTGGGTCAATCGTAATGGCTGAATCGGCTGGGCGAGCTGCTTTGCTCCCTCAGGTACTGGTAATTGGGAATATTGTCCTTCAAGGTTTTCAAGGGGTTGACCCCCAGGCGGGTGAAGCCCACAAACTCCATCTGGAACATGATGCGCTGGTTAGCGGTGGAAGTGCTGGTCTGCAAGCGTTCCACCACCACGCGGCTCACCCAGCAACCTGCATCGTACTCAATCCCGAGCACCATATCCACCACCTTGGCATCGGGCAGGCTGTAATTGAGCCGGCCCACGCCGTACCAGCGTCCCTCGCCCTGGCCACGCCCGGGGCCCAGGTCTTGACCACGGTCACCCCAGAGGTCATTCAGGGGCCACTGCCAGCCAATGTCGATCTGTTCGCTGGCATCGCGCTGGTAGCGGTAGGCGGCGGTGACGACGCGGTAGTTGCCCGGGCTGTAGCGGGCACTGGCGGTGGCGCGTGTGGACTGGCTGGTGGCGGGGTTGTATTGCACCGTGGAGTCCAGCGTCCATTGCGGGTTCAGATTGAGCGTGGCGCCCAACAGCACATCACTGAGCCCGCTGGGCACAGCCGCGCCGCCGTCGGCCAAGGTGACCCGTTGCTCCTCCAGGCGCAGGCGCTGTGCCACGCTGAAGCGCGCCAATTCCGCACCGGCTTGGTTCATGAAGCGCGAGGTTAAGCCCAGGGTCAGCAGGTTGTTGTCGGAGATGCGGTCATTGCCCACAAAGGCGTTTTCGGAATAGATGGAGGTGAAGTTGAAGTCACTCGCGGCGGTGTCGTAATTGGGCAGCTTGCTCTGGCTGCGGTAGGGCGTCTTCACGTAGAAGGCGCGCGGCTCCAGGGTTTGTAAAAATGAAATACCACCCAGGCTCGACTCACGCTCAAACACCAGGCCGCTGTCCAGACTGAAGGTCGGCACCACGTGGTTGCCCGACAAAGAGCCGGTGCTGCTCAACGCTGAATCAAATTGGTAACTGGCCGCATGCAACTGCAGCTTGGGCGTGAGGTAGCCAAACGGCGCGCTCCAGGGCCGGCTGATCTGCAACAAGGAAAAAGCCCGCTGGGCATTGGGCTGGCCGGTCAGCGCGCT
>JBIKZP010000284.1:0-4101 GCA_044354655.1 Rhodoferax sp.
GATAAATATTTTTTGGCAATTTTAAAAAATCATATTATGTCAAATAATACAAAATTGTTAATTTATATCCCCACCTATAACCGATTGGAACGGTTAAAAAAATGCCTGAAGTATCTAAAAAGAGAGCTCAGCGCTGGAGTTGAAGTCTATATATCTAACAATGGCAGCACAGATGGTACTGCAGAATATATTGATTCACTTGACTGGGTCACGGTAAGTCATAACGAAAATAATATCGGCGCCAAGGGAAATTTTTATAAAGCCTTTCAACTTGAGAAAAAGGCTGATTATGTATGGCTGCTCGGTGATGATGACTACGTTATACCAGGCTCAATAAATGGACTCTTGGAACTTCTAGATCAGGGAGCAGACTTCATTTTTTGTAACACCATGGCTGCCCCTTTAGAGGATATGACAAGTACATTCGAACAACTTGACCGCGGGCAGATTCCCGTTGGAATTATCAAAGGTAAACTCCAGGGAACCTACAAGACATTTTTTCCAGATCTATTGCGTCCTGAAATTGCGGATACCCTGTTGGGTGAATTCATGTGTCTCTGCTTCCGTCAAAATGCAATTAAAATACCACCAATTGATTCGCTAGAAGAAATATTCCCGCACACAGGTGTACTGATTAATTCTTTCCATGTTAAAACACCTGCCATATATTGTTCAGATGTTAGAACTGTCAACTTTTGGGGAAGCCAGGAATGGATAAAGGACTACGATTACCTTTTCCCGACTGGCATGCATTATTTGGCGACAGAGTATCAACACAAATACAACCTTAATCTTTGGCCTTACTATTTCAAGTTGCTGTCTCAAAGCTTAAAAAGACAAGCAAATGGTAGCTCTATGGCAAAGCCGATCGCCGCAGAAATTAAAGCTGATTTATTTGATAAATTGATCACCATACTGAATTGATTGAAATGATAGTGAATTTAAAACTGTAGGAAATAACATGACATCGACTGAACCACCACACATCAATCTTTGCATTATTCAGCCTACAGGGTATGTTCATTCACTTGGTTTTTTGGATCAAGCACGTTATTTCAGCTATCAATTTAAAAGACTGGGAGCAACAGTCACGATTTCAAAGAACCGGTTACACCATAGAGGAATTAACTTTGTTTTTGGTGCACACCTAGGGTTCGACTCAACTTTAAGACGCCGTTTTAGCTGCATTTTTGTTAACTTGGAACAATTAGGCGCTAATGGTGCAGTTGTCAGCAATGATTACATAAATCTGCTGAAAACTTCACCTGTTGTTGATTACGATAAAGCTAACGCTGCAAGTTATACAAACCGTCCTAATGATATCCCCATTATTTCTTTTTTGTATGCGCCTTACCTTAACGAAAATGCGGAATATAAGCTTTCTGAACGTCCTATAGACATTCTATTTATAGGTAGCCTTAATGAACGAAGGCGTGATTTGATCAGGCGGATAGAAGAGCAGGGACTTGAAGTTACTCAGTTTGATTTTCCGTTGTATGGACCCGAAAGGGATAAATATATCCAACAGGCAAGGTGCGTTTTCAATGCTCATTTTTATGCCAGCAGTCGTCTAGAACAAGCGCGAGTTTCACATTGCCTATCCCTAGGAACACCCGTAGTTTCTGAACGTACAGCACTAACATCGGGTCCTAGCGAATTCAATGATACGGTTTTTTGGACTAATGAAAATGAAATAGCTTCTTTTTTTCAAGGCTATTTCAAAACAGACGATTATTATTCTGAAGCAGATAAACTTATAGCACAATTTAGAAAAACAGATCCAATTGCGGACTATAACGTAGTGTTTAATCTAGCTTATGAATTATCAAAGATTAATGATGATCAGCATAAGGGCGATGACTGGCATCCAACACTTCTAAATATCTTCGCTGGAAATGACTACAGACCAGGGTGGCTTAACCTCAGCACTAGGGTGAATAACTTACCTGACATGACGCTGGATCTTGGGAAACCCATCAGTTTGCCCCTGAGAAATACTGGTATTTATACAGGCCCCCTCGAGGTGATATCGAACAGCATTGAGTTGATTTATGTAGATGATGTCGGACTTGTGTCAGAGAGTCTTGAACACTTGATGCGCAACAGTATGAACTTACTGAAGACTGGAGGTGGATTACTGATTAAAGTCCCCTACCGTCTATCACAGGCTTACTTCGAAGAGCTTTCCTGTAACCGCACGTTTAGTGAATCATCTTGGACCAGCTACACAGATAAATATTGGCAAATAGATTGGTTTGAGTATGCTTTTAGACTTGAAAAAATTGAGTATATGGACGCCCAGTCAATCATCTGTAGTGCTACGAATGCAATGTATATGAATGTGCTGTTGATAAAAGTTGAAACATCAAACGCGCAGAAAAACCTAGCCCGTGTTATGCGTAATGATTTTTTAATTCCCGATTGATTTAAATGAGTAGTCTATGAAAGCAGTAATACTAGCCGGCGGCCTTGGCACCCGCATATCAGAAGAAACATCGACCCGCCCCAAGCCGATGATTGAGATCGGCGGCAAGCCCATCTTGTGGCACATTCTCAAGACCTACTCCCACCACGGCATTAACGACTTTGTTATTTGCTGCGGCTACAAGGGCTACGTCATCAAAGAGTACTTTGCCAACTACTTTTTGCACATGTCTGACGTCACCTTTGACATGAGCAAGAACAGCATGGAAGTGCATCAGCGCAGCGCAGAGCCTTGGCGCGTTACCTTGGTGGACACCGGTGATGAAACCATGACAGGCGGGCGTGTCAAACGCATCGCCAACTACGTCAAAGACGACGAAGCCTTTTGCCTGACCTACGGTGACGGTGTGGGTGATGTCAACATCACCGAGCTCATCGCTTTTCATAAAGTACAAAACGTCAAAGCCACCCTGACCGCCACCATCCCACCGGGCCGCTTTGGCGCATTGGACTTGAAGGGCAGCAAGGTCAACACCTTTTTGGAAAAACCCAAGGGCGACGGCGCCATGATCAACGGCGGCTTCTTTGTACTCTCTCCTGATGTTCTCGACTACATCGAAGGCGACACCACCACCTGGGAGCGCGAGCCGCTTGAGCTTTTGGCACAAGAAGGCAATTTGGCCGCTTACCAGCACCATGGTTTTTGGCAGCCCATGGACACCCTGCGTGACAAAGTGCACCTTGAAGACTTGTGGCAGTCTGGCAAAGCGCCCTGGAAGGTCTGGCCGTGAACCCCGTTTTTTGGCACGGCAAGCGCGTCCTGCTGACCGGTCACACCGGCTTCAAGGGAAGCTGGCTCAGCCTGTGGTTGCAATCTATGGGCGCGCAGGTAACAGGCTACGCCCTGGTGCCTCCCACCAACCCTAGCCTGTTCGATATGGCCGACGTTGGAAAAGGCATGACCAGCGTTATCGGTGACATTCGTGACCTGTCCAAGTTACAAGCCGTATTTGCACAACACAGCCCAGAAATCGTCATCCACATGGCGGCGCAACCGCTGGTGCGTTACTCGTATCAAAATCCAGTAGAAACCTACGCCACCAACGTCATGGGTACCGTGCATTTGCTAGAGGCCGTGCGCAACACCCCTGGTGTCAAAGCCGTGGTCAACATCACCACCGACAAGTGTTATGAGAACCGCGAGTGGGTGTGGGGCTATCGTGAGAATGAGCCCATGGGCGGCTTCGACCCCTACAGCAACAGCAAAGGCTGCGCCGAACTGGTTAGCGCGGCTTACCGCTCATCGTTCTTCAATGCCAACAACTACGCCCAACACGGCGTGGCCACCGCCACCGTGCGCGCCGGCAACGTCATTGGCGGTGGCGACTGGGCGCAAGACCGGCTGATTCCCGACATCTTGGCGGCCTTCGAGCAAGGCCGCAAGGTTGATATACGCAACCCGCACGCCATTCGCCCCTGGCAACACGTCATGGAGCCTTTGCGTGGCTACCTCACGCTGGCCGAGCAACTGTTTGAACATGGCCCCAGCTTTGGCGAAGGCTGGAACTTTGGCCCCAACGACGAAGACGCCAAACCGGTCGGCTGGATCGTCGAGCAAATGGCTGCTATGTGGGGTGCTGATGCGCAGTGGCAGGTCGATACCGGCGAGCACCCGCA
>JBIKZP010000285.1:0-4096 GCA_044354655.1 Rhodoferax sp.
GCCTGCCGGTGGCGCGCGTATTGAAAGTGGAGCGCCGGGTGGACTCCGCCTTTGCCCGCATTCTCTGCACGCCGCTGGGGCTGGTGTCAGGCGCCAGCCATGTGATGGTGCTCAAGGCCGTGGCGGCACCCACCGGCCCGCGCCCCGAAGCCTCAGCCCCCATCCCAGCCACACGCTCAGGAGGCCGTCGATGATCATGCGCCCCGGTCGCCAGCTGCTGCTGCCGGCCAGCCCCTTGTTTATCTGGAGCAGCCTGGTGGGCGCGCTGGCTTTCAATATGCTCATGGGCATGGGCTTGTGGGGCCGCGCCGCCTGGGTGCCCGACCTGCTGGCCGTGGTGCTGGTGTTCTGGAGCGTGCACCAACCCCAGCGCATTGGCGTGGGCCTGGCTTTTTTCTTTGGTATTTGCCTGGACGTGCACCAGGGCGCCATGCTGGGACAGCACGCCCTGGCCTACACCGTCATGACCTTTCTGGCCATTGCCATTCACCGCCGCCTGCTGTGGTTCCCGGTCAGTTCGCAAGCCTTTCATGTGCTGCCGCTGTTTGCCGCCGCCCATGTGCTTGACCTGGTCGCCCGCTTGCTCGCAGGTGGCGCCTTTCCAGGTCTGTGGATGCTGCTGGCCCCGCCGCTCGAAGCCCTGCTCTGGCCGGTCGTGAGCGCCTTGCTGCTGCTGCCGCAAAAGCGTGCCCCCAACCCCGACGCGCACCGTCCGCTGTAAAGCGGCTACGCTCTTGACGCCCAGGTAAGCACCCATGATGGAAATGCGCAACGTCGAAGCCGATCTGCACCGCTTTCGCGAGCGGGTGCTGGTGGTCAGCATCGCCGTACTCGTCTGCTTTGGGCTGCTGGCAGCGCGCCTGATTTACCTGCAAGTGGTGCGCCATGAAGACCTCCGTGAGCAGGCTGAAAACAACCGCACCGCCATCGTGCCGGTGGTGCCTAACCGCGGCCTGATCCTGGACCGCAACGGCGTGGTGCTGGCCACCAATTACTCGGCCTACACCCTGGAGGTGACGCCCTCCAAGGTCGCCAACTTGGAACAAAGCATTGACCAACTGGCCCAGGTGATTGAGATCACGCCGCGCGACCGGCGCCACTTCAAGAAATTGCGCGAAGAATCCAGAAGCTTTGAATCCCTGCCGCTGCGCACCCGCCTGCGGGACGAAGAGGTGGCCAAATTTGCCGCCCAGCGTTACCGCTTTCCCGGCTTTGAGATCAAGGCCCGGCTGTTCAGAAACTACCCGTTTGGCGAGCTGGCCAGCCATGTGATTGGCTACATCGGGCGCATCAACCCGGCCGAGAAAGAAAAGCTCGCCGACTCTGACGACGAAGCCAACTACCGTGGCACCGAATACATAGGCAAACTGGGCATAGAACAAAGCTTCGAGGCCCAGTTGCACGGCACCACCGGGGTCAACGCGATAGAAACTTCGGCCGGCGGACGCGCCACCCGCAAACTCGCCAGCAGCCCAGCCACCCCGGGTAACACGGTCCAGCTGTCCATTGACATCAAATTGCAAAAGCTGGTGGAAGAGTTGTACGGCACCCGGCGCGGCGCCCTGGTGGCCCTGGACCCCAGCACCGGCGAAGTGCTGGCTTTTGTCAGCATGCCCACCTTCGACCCCAACCTGTTTGTTGAAGGCATAGACAGCGACAGTTGGCAGGCGCTCAACGAGTCGCCCAACAAGCCGCTGCTCAACCGGGCCTTGCGCGGCACCTACCCGCCGGGTTCCACCTACAAACCCTTCATGGCGCTGGCCGCACTGGAAACGGGTCAGCGCACGCCCGAGCAAAGCATTGTGGACCCCGGCTACTTCATGTTTGGCAACCACCGCTTCCGTGACGACAAGGAGGGCGGGCACGGCACGGTCAACATGTACCGCTCCATCGTCGAGTCGTGCGACACCTACTACTACATACTGGCCAACGACATGGGCGTGGACGGCATCCACGATGCGCTGCAGCGCTATGGTTTTGGCGAGCTCACGGGCATTGACATCTTTGGCGAAGTGCGCGGCCTGCTGCCCTCCACCGACTGGAAGCGCCGCGCCTACAAGCGCCCCGAACAGCAAAAGTGGTATGCCGGCGAAACCATCTCGCTGGGTATTGGCCAGGGCTACAACAACTTCACCATGCTGCAACTGGCCAGCGCCACCGCCACGCTGGCCAACCAGGGCGTGAAAATGAAACCGCATCTGGTCAAGGAAGTGGTGGACATTCTGACGCGCGCGCCCACCACCACGGGTCATATCTCGGTGGGCGAGGCCATTGCCAAGCCGGCCAACATTGCGATCATCAACAACGCCTTAGTGGGGGTGAACATCGAAGGCACCTCGGCCTCCAGTTTTCGCGGGGCGCCTTACACCAGCGCGGGCAAAACTGGCACCTCCCAGGTGGTGCAGATCAAGCAAAACGAGAAATACGTGGCCTCCCGACTCCATGAGAGCTTGCGCGACCACGCCCTCTACATGGCCTTTGCGCCGGCCGACAAACCGCGCATTGCATTGGCCATGATTGTGGAAAACGCCGGCTTTGGCGCCCAAAACGCCGCCCCCATTGCCCGCCGGGTGTTTGACTACTGGCTGATGGACCAATACCCCAGCGTGGAGGACATTGCAGCGGTTCAAAAAGCCCAGACCCAAGCGCCCATTGGCACCCCGCGCAAAGCCTCTGAAATGCCCTGGCCGGGCCAGCCAATCGCCCCCGCAAAAGCCGCCGCCCCAAACAGCAGCGCCGCCCCAGTCACCCGCTAACACGGGGGTCTGGAACGGCGCTTTTTTTAAAGCTAGTTTTTCGGATCAAGCTTTGGCAGCGCGCTTGCGGGCCACGGTCAACCCCAGCAGGGCCAAGCCCGCTAAAGCCATGGAGCCGGGCTCGGGCACAGAGCTGGGCTCAGTCGACACCGTGAACGAAAACGGCAGCGCGGTGGTCTGTGCCTCAGGCGTGGTGAAGCCAATGCAAATGCCATTGGCAATGCCGGCGGCAATACACGCAGCAGGCTCCAGCAGGTCCAGCACACCGGTGGTGGGGAAGATGTTCACGTAGTAGTCAACCGGTGCATCGCCGCCTGCGCCGTCAGAATCCCAGGTGAACAGTTGGTTTTGCAGCGGTGTGGTGAGTACAAAAATATCGTTACAGGGCGTGGCGCTGCCCGACACGGCACAAGGCTCGGCGTTGGGTGTTTCCTCAAACAAGATGTTCAGGTCGATCGGCGTGGGGCCTGCGGGGCCACCAGCAGGCGAGACGGCCATGAGCGACAAGCTGGAGCGCAAGGTGGCTGTGGCCAGGCTAACACCCCCAATAGGGTTGTTGGCATGGGTAATGGTGCTGCCCGGTGCGGCAAAAATGCTGGGCGGCAGACCGGTACCCACATAGGTGTCCACCAAGCCATCGGCGGGGTTGGTGATGGTCAGGCTGCTGCGGTCAGCCAATACGGCATCGCCCCAACTGAGTTGCAAGGGCGTGAGGGCCACCCCCGCAGGTGGCGCGCCCACGGGCGTGGCCGCTGTCCAAATGCTGCTGACGTTGTAAGACCATTGGCTGATGACCGCAGCCTGGCTGCCTGCCTGAAGCAGCAAACCCAAGCCCACGGAAACCAGGGCGTTTTTAACTAATTTCATGATGATTCTCCTGAAGTAACAGCCTGCCCTATGCAAGCCTGGTCACTTAACGCAAAGACTGTGCCTTCACGTTGAACATCATGAAAAATCTATATAAATCATGGGCTTAGCGCGTTTTTGGAGGTCTAGACTCTGGCCCGTTTCAGTACCGCTGTAAAGCCCACCGACAGCTGCAGCGCCAGTCGGGCTTGAAGCCCGTCAGCGGCTCAAACCCTCACGGAAAAAGGCATCAAAGCCGGTTTTGAGAATCAGCGCGCTCACCACCACGATAAAGAACACCCGCACAAAGGCCGTGCCGTGCTTGAGCGCCAGCCGCGTCCCCAACAGGCTGCCCACCACATTGGCCACCGCCATGGCCAACACAAAATGCCACCAGATATGGCCTTTGGCCACAAACAACACCAGCGCCGCCAAGTTGGTGGCCGTGTTGACCAGTTTGGCCGAGGCCGAGGCGCTCAAAAAGTCGTAGCCCA
>JBIKZP010000286.1:0-4084 GCA_044354655.1 Rhodoferax sp.
AGGTCACCCGCCAGAACCCATCCGTCGCGCGAGCGAGCTTGCATGTCGTTGCGCACATGCACCCACTGGCAGCCGTAGGTATGGGTGTCTGGCGCGGCGTGCAGGTCAATACCGGGAATGGCATTTTCCAGATTGCCATCTACCAAGCGCAGGCGGCCCTGACGCGCCAGATCTGCGGCGCGCAGCACATCCGAAGGATCGGTCGCCACCATCATGTAGCGCAAGCGGTCGGGCAAGGACATTGCCCAGATCCATTTGGTCAGCTCACGTTCCTGGATGTAGAAGGTGGCGTTGGGAAACGCGTCGGTGTTGCCCATGTGGTCGAAGTGGGCATGGGTAATGAAGATGGAATCCACATCCTCGGGGCGAATGCCGCATGGGGCCAACACATCTTTGGGTGAATGCCAGTTTTCGACCAGAAATTTTTCGGCAATATAGCGGCCGTATTCCTTGTCGTTGTAGCCCACATCGACCATAGCGATGTGGTCATCGCTCTTGATCAGGACATAACAGTAGGGCAACTTTCGGATGCCTTGGTTATGCGCGCCGTAAATGACGCTGCTGACAGCGCACTGGCTCACATAGGCGTATTCCAAAACCCAGATGGAGTATTTAGACATAGGAGTTATCAGACATTTTCATTGGGGTAGTGCCGCAGTTGCAGCAAGCCTGGCTGAAGTCGAGTGGCATGATCCCGAGGGCCTCCACCGCCGCGCCGCTGAGCATGGCGCCGGCCAATTTAAGCTCGCGCGTCCAACCATCCAGTTGCGCGCACAGCAGATCGCCAGTGGGCAGACGTTGATCAAAAGCGTGCACCACTTTTTGAACCCGCTGCAGGGCTTGCAAGATGTAGCGATGGTGCTGTCGGGCAACCGCAGGTACCCAGACGCTATGGAGCTCGTCATCGACCTGCTGCGCCTGTTCGACCACGCTGGTGGCCATGGGCCAATCGGACTCAAAACGCTTGCCCAGGCGGGCCAGAATCAACAGTCCCGCGAGCTGCCCAACGATGCGCCCCAAGCGCTCGTAACCCGGGCGCAGGCCCAGGGCGTAGCGTATGAGGGCATCGCGGTGCGTTGTGATGTCCGTCAACCAGTCCACCGGAGCGGCTGGCAAGTCCAGCAGATCACAGTCTGCGCCATGCAGCGCCGGCGCACACGATGCGAAATCCCTGATTCGGCCAAGTCGCATTCAGGCTTACCCCTTGCGTTCGCGAATGATGCGAAGGGCCTCTTTGAGGTAAACCTTGAACACCGGGTAGTTCTCGCTCATCGGAAAGTGGCCAATGTCCTCCATCTCGATATACACACCACCCTTGATCCGTCGCGCGGTGTTTTCGGTCATCTCGGGCGTTGTCAGGTAGTCGTACGTGCCGGTCATCATGATGACCGGGCACTTGCGGCCATCAATGCGTTCGAGCTCTTCACGCAGATCGTGGTCCACCGAGTAGAAATACAAATCCCCCTTGAACGCCTCGGCACCCTGGGTGTAGTAATGCCAAGTCAGCCAACGGTCCATCTCGGGGGACTGTGGCGCCATCAGGTCCCAGGTGCCACTGGCGCACACCTGAGCTGCGTTGACGTGCGGGTGATGCCACCAGTCCAGGAAGAAGCCCGGCGCGTAATCACCGGCTTCCACAGGAATTACGGCCTTGAAACGATCGGGATGGCGCAGTGCCAATTGCAGTGCCACATTGCCGCCGAACGATGAGCCCATGAAGATAGGATCCTGCAGCTCCAGCGCATCACACAACTTGACGATGAAATTGACGAAGTGGTCGGCAGTGAGCTTGTACTCCGACTCCCACCACTTGGAGTTCAAGGGTGGGTCTGACTTGCCGTGGCGGGGTAAGTCGTAGGCGATCACGTTGTAGTGCTTGGTGATCTCCTCATCCTCGAGCAAACCACGCCACTGGTGGTTGTGGCAACCGGCGGTATGCTGGCAAATCAGGGGTTGCCCGGTGCCATTTTGCAAATAGAAGACTTTGTATTCCAATCCATCCACATCAATGGTGACGTAGCGGCCGGTAACGGGGGAATGGCGTGCCATGGAGTGTCCTTTGCTTTAAGTTGGCTGTTCTGTGAGTCTGTGTCAGACCGGCACACCGCATTTACGCAGCAGCTCGAATTGCACAGTGAAATTGCGCAAGTTTTGCATCATGACCAGTATGTTGCCTTCCAACTTCAGGTCCTTGCGAAAGCTCGCCGCCCAGATTCCGTGGAACATGGGGCGCGGTATGGGACGCGAAAACTCGCGCCATGTCTGGGCACTTGCGCGCAACGCAAAGTCGTAGCCGTCCAGCGGCTGGGGATCGGTGTTGATGTGTCTGACCTTGCCGTCCAGCATCTCCACGATGACCTTCGCCTCACCCATATCCCACATATACGTGCAGGTGTAGTACTTGGCCATCGCCGCGATGGTTTTATCGCTATCGGACAGGTTCTTGAACTTGATTGCCCAGCTTTTCATATCTGTCGCCATAGGGGCTCCTTCATAAGTGAAATTGAATGAATGCGCAGTGATTGGTATGGTGGATCATGAAACCGGCAGGCGACGCGCAGCGTCAGATTGGCTGCGCGCTATGGTGTCCATTTGCTCTGGCGACGGTACGGTTGACATACGTAGCGCGTAGGCAAGAAACCAAACCACCAGTACGCCAAGCGCCCACCAGACCATTTGCCAGATCCACAAGGAAGGCACACCGGCCAACCAGGCCGCCATGCCGCCGCTGGGGGCTCCCAGCAAATCGTTGCCAAGCACTGCGCCTGGCCCGACCGCGAAGAAGAACCACACCAGCGTCAACGACCAGGCAACTGGCCGCAAGAACCGTTGGCGGCTCGGCATGGAGACAGTGCTGCTGTAAACCCTGTGAAAGCCCAAGCGGTGTGCGCGGTCGGCTTTGTGGTTGGATATCCAGGACACAACCACGCAGCAAACGATATTGACAACGATGCCCCATCCGGCCGAGTGGATCGTCCAGGGCCAGCGGCCCCAGGGAAGACTGATACCAAAAAATCCGACAAGCTGACCACCCAAGGGCTCCGTGAGCACCACGGCCGACATGCCTGCGATCAAGCCCACAGTCACACCCTGACGGGTGATCCAGGGAAACCAGCACACGCCTGCCAATGACGGCCACAGCTGCACGGCAAAACCCAGCGCCAGCGCAGCCAATAAAACCTGGGCCTGTGGCGCAAATGTTGCTAACAGCAAGGCGCTGCCCATGATGGCTGCGATGCTGCAACGCGCATACAGCTTTTGTTGCTCAAGCGTCGCCAGCGGAGTCAGGTAGCGGACGAACACATCACGCACGATGATGGTTCCGGTGGTGGTGACAAACAGCGCCACCATGGCGTGAATGGCTCCCAGGGCGCACACGGCGAGCAATGCCATGAACCACGGCGAGGACTCGGCCAGCGTCAGCAGGTATTGCGCATACAGCCGGGCTTCCTGCCCGGCCTCTATGTGTGGCAACTGCCGCGCGATGGAAAGGCCAACATCATTAAACACAGACGAGGCTCCGAGAAAATTCGCGCCAAGGCCGGAAATCACCGAAAAGAAAACCAGCAACACACCCATGCCAGCCGCTGCGGCCCATACCTGTTGCGGCGCGAAACCCTTGGGGCTCTTGCAGCTGTAGGCGAGCATGCTGAATGCGGGTGTGGCTTGCAGCCCCATAAATGCAAAACAAGTGGAAAGCACCATGGCCGCAGTCCACAAACCGGCCACCGGCAACTCCTTGCCTACGCCCGCCGTGAATTGCACTACACCGGGAATCGCGAAATAGGCGTTGTAGCCCTGTGCAGTACCGCCCCACGGCCCCGCCGTGCTGGCGCCAAGTTTGGACAGGCCTTGCATAAAGCCATCGAAACCGTCCACGCCACCCAAATTCCAAAGTGCCAACAGACTGACTGACAGGATGCCTGTGCACAGCAACAGGCCCTGCAGCCCGCCAACGTACACCGCAGCCCGGAAGCCACCAATGCAGAGGTACAGAAAGACCACCAGCGTGATGGCCCACATGGCCGCATTGCCCGGCACCGTACCATGGCTTAGCCATTCAACCAGAGCACCGCTGGCACTC